>CAZAJY010000001.1:0-59097 GCA_964485905.1 uncultured Candidatus Saccharibacteria bacterium
TGGGTGTCCGCAGATAAACGACCAAGGTCGCTACCGATATAGAACTCCCTTAAAAATTATTTAAGCTAGAAAATACCTTAAATAACTCCTACCTTAATTATAGTCTCACATCAGTCAAAAGCAAGTAGACTTTATTCCAAAATCCCGTCCAAATTTACATCATATAAAATGGCATCTTGAATCAAGCGGTAATTGAGAACTTCCTCTGGTTTAAGCCATAAGTTAATCTCATTCTCAGCTTCTTCCACTGAGCCAGAGGCATGAACAATATTACGAACAGCCCGATCATCTAAATCACAAACCTGATAAGAATCAATCATAAAATCCCCCCTAATTGTACCCACATCGGAAGTTAGCGGTTCTGTGCCGCCAGTCATTTTTCTAACGATACCAACGGCATGAGTTCCCTGCCAAACCATAGCAACAACTGGGCCACTAGTTAAATACTTGACCAGTCTCTTTAAAACCTGATCACCAATTACCAATGGATCCTCCGATGGTGGCACCAGATTTTTTGCTTTATAACCAGCGATAGATTTTTCACCTACTTTTCTCAACCATTCTGGATCAAGAGTATAATGCTTTTCTGCTTGTTCGGCTGTTGGCACCACCATCTTTAAAGCCACTAATTTAAGACCCATTCTTTCATAACGGCCAATCACTTCGCCAATTAAGGTTCGCTGAACGCCGTCAGGTTTGATAATGACGAATGTCTTTTCCTTTTTTATTTTTCTCGCTAATTCTGTAGTCATTCGAGTATTATACAGAAAATTTAAATTAATACAACCTATTAAATCTTAAACGGTGACATTGGTGGTACTGCTGGTGGAACTTCTTTCTTCTCATACTTCTTCATAATTTCTTCTTCTACTAAAGCTCTCTCCTTACCATATTTTAAATATGACAATTCTTTAACCTTATCGATATGAGAACTTTCGCCTCGAGGTGGAAATGGCACAAATAAGTTAAATGGTCTAACCGGTCGGCCCGCTGACAACAGCTTGGCATAACAGTTCAAATTATCAATATTCATTAAATCTTTAGCGGAGAAGGTTGGTAAAAACTGTTTTTCTAGATATTCAGCATCCTCCGAACTGACACGGAAAGAGGCAATAGAGCCTACGTTGCCAAAGACTGAATCCCGAATCTTTTCTTCTAATTGAGCAATAAATTGATGGGCAACAGTTAATGATAATTTATATTTTCTTGCTTCAGAGAAAATTGTGGAAATGGAATCGGTGGTGACATTTTGAAATTCATCAATATAAAGGTAGAAAGGTGGCAAATCTTTGCCTAATGAGTCTACTCGGGATAGTGCAGCCATTAAAATCTTACCAACAATAATTAGACCAATTAAGTTAGCATTAATATCTCCTAATCTTCCCTTAGAAAGATTCACGAGAAGAATTTTTTTATTATCCATTATCTCTCGAAAGTTGAAAGCTGATTTTTCTTGAGCAATAATTGGTCGCATAATATCATTCTGCAAAAACACATCAAACTTGCTAACAATATAGGGCACAATATTAGCCAGTGAAGCTTCACCCCCGGCTTTTTCTGCAATTTCCTTCCAGAACTGTACTACCAAAGGATTCTTGCACTGGGAAATTTTCATATCTCGAAATTGCTTATTAGATAAAACGCGAGACACGTCCAATAAAGTATTGCCACTGGTAGGATCTTCCAAAACCAACATCACCGAATTTCTAAAATATTGCTCAAACATCGGACCACCGGCTACTTTCATATCAAACAACTTGTTAAAAATAGAAAGCATCTCATTCACGACAAAAGTTTTCTGCTCCGGATATCTGACATCATATTCCAACATATTAAGCCCCATTGGTCTGGCTGTATAACTTGGATCAAAATAAACTAAATCATCTAACCTTTCTTTTGGAACATAAGAAATAACATCCTGAATATCCGAACCATGGGGATCAATCATACAAACTCCATCACCATTTAAAATATCTTGCCGAATCATTCTTTTTAATAAAGTCGTTTTACCAGTACCAGTCTGGCCAATAATATAGAAATGACGCAAGCGATCTTCTGGCGACATAAAAATCTCCGTCTCAATATTGCGATGAATATTCTGACCAAGTGAAATACCAATTTTTTGCAAATCCAATGGCGCTTGACCGGTGCCCGCCTTACTCTGTTTAAGTTGTGAAGTGCCCAAAATCTCATTCTCCGGTAAATGCATAATGGTCGTAATTTCCCGTAAATTTAATGGCATTTTTTGTCCATCCCGAAATACACGAAAGGAAAACTCCCGAAATAACTGCCTTAATTCTCCTCCTTGAGGCCTGTTGAAAGAAATTTTATTACTACCAGTATTTTCAAATTGATTAAATGCGGATTCTAAATCTGATAAAATGGATGTTGCCTCAGCTTCGGTCCTAGCCGAAGCAATAATTCTAATATTTGTCTCCACGGTTGGGGCAGCAATTTTATTATTCATATTTTCCAAAACCTTTTTATCCATTTCCAAAGATTTTTGATCAGCTAAACCTTTTTCTTTATCTTTCTCTTTCTTCTGACCAGAAAAACCATCGGCGATTTCCTTAAAAACTTTTTTTGTTTCTCCAAAGAATGATAAACGATTCATATCAATCGCCTCTTTTAATTTCATGCCCTTAGAAAAATCCTTCAAAGCCCGTTTATAAAAACTGGTATATTTTTCTCCCACCGGCTTAAAGATAATTTGGATACCGGCCCCTTCGCCATCACGATCAATTTTAGAAAAACTATTGAGGAGAACATTTAATGGATCATAATCAAATTGCTCATAGGTCTTAAGCGGGTAGATATGATTACTATCTTGTTTAGCATAGGAACCAACCGAGATTCCTCCCTCGTTAAAAATATTATAATCATCTTTCTTTTCAAAAATCTTCGCTTCGGGGAAAATAGATAATATCTGTTTTTCAAATAAAGCCTTCTTGGTATCTGGTACAGAAATATAAAAAATAAATTCCTCACTTTTATGAGCATTCGCTAGCTCAATAGTAAAATAATCAGGGCCATTTTTCTCAGCAGAAACTGATAACATACCCGCATAAAACTGTTCCATTTTGGAAACCAATTCTTTTAAGTTTTTCTGTTTATTCCCATTCTCATCATCATTCTGTGGTAAAGCGACTTCAAATAAAGTCATTTTTAATGCTTTGAAAAAAGGGCTCTTTTCTTGCTGACCAGTTAAGGGTAAACCAGCTTTAATATATTGTACTAAAAAGCGATGAAAATCATCATCTAAATGAGCGTCTTTTAATCTTTCAACAATGGTCAAGGCATTCATCAAGCCTTTGGTCTGAAGTACACCAACTAATTCTTCCATTTTACTATCATGTTCTTCGGGAGATAAATCTAGAACAATCGATTCAACTTCTTTTTTGTCTAATTTATAATCTGGATGAAGAACTTCCTCTGGTCTAGTATTCTTATAATCAATAATTTTATCGGTGATTATTTCTTCTTGAGGAACTGTCTCCCCTTTCTCCAATAAAGTTTTTTCATGCTTGGCCACCTCCCCACGCAAATAATCAAGCTCCTCTTGTGGTGAACTAAACTTCTGCTCAATTTTTTCAAATGATCCTTCTACCATTTGAAGGAATTATACCATAGTCAAAATTTCAGCACCATCTTTAGTGACGACAATAGTATGTTCAAAATGGGCGCTACGTTTACCATCAGCTGTCTTATAAGTCCAACCATCAGCATCTAATTTTATATGTTTTGATCCTTCATTCAACATCGGCTCCAGAGCCAGCACCATTCCAACCTTTAATCTCTCCCCCTTATCTTCTAAACAATAGTTGGGGACGTAGGGATCTTCATGAACTTTATAACCAACCCCATGTCCACATAATTCTTCTACAATTCCCAATCTTTTCGGCCGAACAAATCTTTCAATAGCATAACTAATATCCCGAATGTGTTTACCCTCTTTAATTGCTTTAATTCCGACCACTAAAGCCTGTTTTGTCGTTTCAATTAAATTTTTTCCCACTTCATTTACTTCGCCCACCCCGACAGTAATAGCATGATCAGTAAAAAGTCCTCTATGTTCTAAGCCCATATCCAAAGAAACAATGTCACCATCTTTCAAAATCTTGGGTGATTCATTTGGTATGCCGTGAACAATTTCATCATTAATAGAAACACAAAGAGAGGCTGGATAGGGTCGCTTCATCCCTGCCGGTTTATAATTCAAAAAAGCGCTTTTATCTCCACCTTCCTCTACCAACTTTTGAGCTAAATCATTTAAATCAGAGGTAGAGATACCCGGCTTAATGGCCTTAGCAATTTCACTCAAAATAAGGGCTAATCTCTTGCCCCCCTCCCTTAATATCTCTATTTCCTCTTTAGTCTTAATGGTTACGGACATAGCATTATAGTATAGTTTTTTGCTAAAATATCAAGTAAAATACAACCTCACCCCTAACCCCTCCCCTTGACTCATGGGAGGGGAAAAAGAAAAAACTATCCACATAAACCCTCTCCTTTTCTAAGGAGAGGGTGGCATTCTGATGACGGGTGAGGTCATACTTACCGATTTAGGCCTAATTTAGCAAGGAGCTCGCTCTGGACCTCCTCAATCGACTGCTCACCATTTATTTCAATCACATTGTAATAGGGATCACTTTTATAATAATCTACCACCGGTAAAACATCAGTTTCATACCAAGCTAAGCGACGATTAATTGACTCAACCGTATCATCTTTTCTAGCGCGACCAACTAATCTTTTTTCTGCCCAATCACGACTAACATTTACGCAAATAACGTTTGGTTTTTCAATTTCAAAAAACCTTAGAGTATCATTCAAAAGTTGTGCTTCTCTTAATTTTCTTGGAGCACCATCAAAAACTAAATTCTCTACTCCTGTAAAACTCTGTGTTAAACGATTCATCCACAATGAGACAATCACGGCCTCAGGGGCTAGGATTCCGTTTTCAATGGCAAATTTGGTCTTCTTTTGAGTAAAAGTATCGCCAGGAGCAAACTCTCTAAGCAAGGTTCCACTTTCAATATGAATTGTCTGTAGGTCTGGGTTCTGTTTAGCCAGCTCATCAATTAATAATTTGACCTGTGTCCCCTTACCACATCCACTCCGTCCAAGAAAAATAAAAGTTTTGTTTTTCATAATTTGCCCATTATAACATAAAAGAATCACCCAACAAGGTGATCTTTTTATTTTTAAATTATTTAGCCTTCTCTTCTTTTTTAAACGGAAAGCCAATGTAAGATAAATAGGCTTCGGCTTCTTGCTTAGTGGAAGCTGTCGTGCCGACAGTAATGGTCATACCAAAAACATCCTTTAAATCTTCATCGGCTGTTTCAGGAAAAATAGTATTTTCTTTAATTCCAATAGAATAATTCCCCATTTCATCAACTCCCTTCTTAGACAAACCTCGAAAGTCTTTGGTTCTTGGAAAAGCCACCAAAACTAATTTATCAATAAAAGCAAACATCCCGGCTCCACGCAAAGTTACAGTTAATCCTACTGGATCACCTTCTCTAACTTTAAAAGCCGCGATACTCTTTTTAGATCCTTTCAAGGTTGGCTTTTGACCAGAAATTTTAGTTAAACGATCAATAATTATGTCAATTTTCTTTTTATCTTTTAGGGAGCCAATACCAACATTAATTACCACCTTAGTAAATTTAGGGGCCTGCATTGAATTTGTATAATTCTGAGCTTCTTTTAGATGCTCAAAGGCTTTAATCTGTTTTTCTTTGGTGTTTAAAATTTTAGTCATTTCCTTTATTTATTTATCGATTCTTATGATTAGTATAATTTTTGTTTATTATATTTCTTTA
The DNA here is from genome assembly GCA_964485905.1 of uncultured Candidatus Saccharibacteria bacterium. Lineage (GTDB taxonomy): Bacteria > Patescibacteriota > Minisyncoccia > Phycocordibacterales > GWA1-40-21 > CAIJXO01. The sequence goes on from CAZAJY010000001.1 coordinate 5,829, forward strand.
CCGGTTTTTCGACTGATTCTAACTTTTTTATCACCCATTATTTTTTTACCAACTCTTACCCCCTTTTTTCCTTCCACGAGCATAACATTGGAAACATGAATCGGCATGGCCTTTTCAATGATCTGCCCCTTGGAATTTGATTTATTAGCTCGCTGATGCTTCTTCTTTAAATTAATACCCTCAACTACAATCAAATTAGTCTTAGGAAAAGCCCGCACAACCTTAGCGCTTTTACCCTTATCCTTTCCAGCAATCACTATTATATTGTCATTCTTTTTAATTTTCATTTTATTTTTTACTCTATACTCATACTAAATACTTATACTATTTCGGGCGCCTTAGATGCAATACCTTGAAAACCTTTTTCAGCAATTTCTCGTGGAATTGGACCAAAGATTCGGCCAGCTAATGGCTCCCCCTTAATCTTATCAACTATAACCACAGCGTTCTCATCAAAACGAATATATGAACCATCCTTTCGACGATAAGCGGCACGTTGTCTAACAACGATAGCATGTAAGATATCCTTCTTTTTTACGGTCTTTCTTGGTTCAGCTTTTTGTACTGATAAAATAACTCTCTCACCCAATTGGGCATATCTCTTTTTAGATGAACCGAGCACTTTAAAAATTCTACCAATTTTGGCTCCGGTATTATCAGCGATTATGACGATGGATCTTGGTTGTATCATAAAATTTAAAAATTATCTCTCAACAATCTTGAATCTCTTATCTTTTGATATTGGTCGAGTCTCGACTATCTCAACGATCTCACCTAACTGGTGTTTATTACCAGCATCATGAGCCTTAAATTTCTTCTGTCTCTTTAAAAACTTACCGTATTTAGGATGTTTCGTATATCTCTCAACCAAAACAACAGCTGTATCTTTCATTTTGATTGAAACAATTTTACCGGAAAAAATCTTACCTTCTTTATTCTTTTTTTCTGCTTTTATTTCCATATTATTTTGTATTTAAAACTGTCATAATTCTGGCAATATCTTTTTTAATATTTTGGCCTTCTTTTAAATTTTTAGTTTTACTTCCTGACATAGCAAAACGAAAAGTTCTCAAAGCTTCCTGTTTATCTTTTAGCATTTGCTCCAATTCTGATTCTGTTTTTTTATTTAATTCTTCCATAAAATTATACTATTTCTCGGCTAACAACTTTAGTGTGAACCTGAATTTTTGTACCACCCTTTCTTAAAACTTCACGAGCAGCTTCTTCTGAAATACCATCAACTTCAAATAAAACACGACCGGGTCTAATTACCGCCTGATAACCCTGTGGGTCACCCTTTCCCTTACCCATCTTCACTTCAGCTGGTTTTTGCGTATAAGGTCTATCTGGAAAGATTCTTGTCCACAGTTTTCCTGTTTTTCCTAGAGAGTGAGCTATTGTTTTTCTTGCGGCCTCAATTTCTGGTGAACGAATTCGTCCAGCAGAAATAGCTTTCAAACCAAAAGATCCAAAAGATACGAGGGTGCCCCTGGTTTCATTCCCTATTTTCTTAGGGTTTTCTCGGCCAGTCTGCCACTTTCTAAATTTTACTTTTTTGGGTAATAACATATTGTTTTATTTATTTCATGCCTGAATTAGATCCACCTTTGACAGCAAAAATCTCTCCTTTATAAATCCAAACTTTTATACCAATATCACCATAGGTCATATGGGCTCTTTCCTGAGCATAATCAACATCGGCGCGTAAGGTCTGAAGAGGGATACGCCCTTTTTTCAAATCTTCTGATCGGGCCATTTCGGCCCCACCCAATCTTCCACCTAAATAAATTCTTACGCCCTGCACATCGCGATTAGCCATTACTTTCTCCATAGTCTGCTTCATCACCCGACGGAAAGGCATTCTTTTTTCTAAACCTTCAGCTAACATATAAGCTACTACAGCAGCATTAGATTCTGGTGATTTTACTTCTTCAATATCTAATTTAAAGTCTAGAGGAATCTCCAACTTATTCTTGGTCATAAACTTTACAATATCATTTCTAAGTTTGACCGAACCATCACCACTACGACCAATAATTACACCCGGACGTGAAGTTTTTATAATAATACGGAAAGATTTTTGATTTCTCTCCATTTCGATTGAGGCAATGTAAAAACCACGCATTTTCTTTTCTAAATATTCACGCAATAGGATATCAGCTTTCAGAGCCTCACGAAAATTCTTATTAGAAGAAAACCATCGAGATTTCCAATCTCTAATAATTCCTAATCTATGTGAATATGGGTGAACGGAATGTGACATAATATTATTTTTTATTTACCTTACCTTTTATCTTTTTAACTTCAGTTTCTTTGACGCCTAAAACTAAACTAATGTGGCTAGTTCTCTTTCTAATTGGAAAAGCGATGCCACGTGCTCTTGGCATTCGACGATAAAGAATTGCGCCATTATCTACTGTTAATGATTTAACAAATAAATCCTCAACTTTCAAAGAAAAATTTGTTTTAGCATTAGCAATTGCTGACCTAAGTAAAGAAATAATTGGATCTGAGGCTCTCTTAATTGTAAAAGTTAAAATATCAATCGCCTCTTCTGCTTTTTTACCACGAATAAGACCGGCCACTAAACGGACTTTTCTTGGAGACTGTCTATAATCATTTAATTGGGCTGTGATATTCATTTTGTTTTTATACTAAATACTTATACTATATACTACTTCTTCGCTTCACCCTTAGCCTCAACAGACGCCTTAGCTGACTGAGCGGCGCTAATTTCAGCCTCCTTCAATTTAGTATCTATATCTTTCTGCATCTTTCCTCCATGACGATGGAATTTCTTTGTATGAGAAAATTCACCTAATCTATGACCAACCATATCTTCTGTAACCAAAACCTCTAAATGCTCACGGCCATTATGAACACCAAAGTTGAAACCAACCATTTCAGGAGCAATTTGAGCTCGCCTTGACCATGTCTTAATTACGCCAGTTTCAATAGGCTTTTTACCCTCTATTTTTTTTAGAAGTCTTTCATCTACATATGGGCCTTTTTTGATTGATCGTGGCATATTTTTTATTTAAACATGAAGCGTTATATTAACAAAATTTCGTAAAAAGTCAATTATTTTCCACCTTTATTCTTTCCAACTTTCCGTCTGGTCACAATCCATTTATTGGAATATTTCTTTGGTGTTCGAGACTTTTGACCCTTACCAACTTGCTTACCCCAACGAGTCTTAGCACGTTTAATACCTCGGCCTTGTCTTTGTTCTCCTCCACCGTATGGGTGATCAACTGGGTTCTGAGCAGTACCTCTAACTGTTGGTCTAATACCCAACCAGCGACTTCTTCCGGCCTTACCAATGTTTATAAGTCTATTTTCATTATTTGATACTTCTCCAATACAAGCATAACAATTATCCATTACTTTTCTGACTTCGGTTGAAGGTAATTTTAAATGAGTATAACCAGAATCATTAGCTACCACCTGCACAAAGTTACCACCGGCACGGCCCAATTTACCACCACTTCCTGGCTTAAGTTCAACATTATAAACAAAAGTACCTACACCGATTTTTTTCAAAGGCATTCGATTACCAACTTTAATTTCTGCATTTTCTGAAACCAAAAAAGAATCTCCAACCTTCATAGAATTAGGAATAATTATATATCTCTTCTCACCATCAGCATATAAAGCCAAACCAATAAAAGCTGTTCGATTTGGATCATATTCTACCGAAACAATTCGTGCTGGAATATCAATTTTATTATAAGAAAAGTCTACTTCACGAAATAATCGCTTATGTCCACCGCCTTTATGTCTAGTCGTTAAACGACCATAATTGTTTCGGCCAACATGTCTCTTACGCCCAAAGGTTAAGGCCTTTAATGGTTCGGATGCTGTAATAACCTTTCGGAATTCAATTCCGGTCATTTGTCGACGACTAGCGCTGGTTGGTTTATAATGCTTCATAATTTTATACAAATTCTATTTTATCTCCCTTTTTCAAATACACGATAGCTTTCTTAACACCTGACTTCATTCCTTTCTTACCCCGAGTAAATACTTTCTTGGCTGGTAAGTTAATGATATTTACCTTAACTGGTGTAACTTTATAGATTTCACTAACCGCCTTAGCAATATTTTTTTTATTAGCTTTAGCTGTCACTTCAAAAGTATAAACACCTAAAAGATCAGCTTGTAAACCGGACTTTTCCGTAATTCTTGGTTTTTTAATAATTAATTCATTCATATTTTTATTTCTTTGCCCGATTAAAATCATTATTTTGATTTAGGGATTTTTGCCTCCAAAAATTTAAAGGCTTCAGTTGGATTATCAATAATCAAATATTTATAATTCAAAACATCTAAGGGGTTAATATTTCTGAATTCATCTAATTTGACATTACCAAAATTTCCAAAAGCCCGATCCAAATTAATATCTTTAACACTAGTCGTAATATAAATAGAATTATTTTTCTTAACTAAAATCTGTTCCCCGCCCTTAATCTGGCTTAAGCCCTTTAAAATTGCCAATCCTTCCTTCGCTTTTGGAGCAGAAGTCTTTAAAGTATCTAGGAAAAAAACTTCTCCATCTCTAAATTTCTTAGATAAAATAGTGAAGAGAGCCTTAGCTTTCATTTTTTTATTAATCTTACGATCAAAATTCTTCTCTTTTCTTGGACCATGAGCGACCCCTCCTTTTACCCAGATTGGGGAACGAGTGGAACCATGACGAGCACGTCCCAAACCCTTCTGTTGCCAAGGCTTCTTACCACCTCCAGATACTTCTGATCGATCCTTAGTATGAGCCAAATTAGTCCTTTTATTAGACATTAAAGAAACAACAACTTGATGAACAAGATCAGCTTTCCATGCTAAACCAAAAATATCAGCCGGTAATTTTACCATCTCCACCTTCTTACCTTCCTGACTATAAACCTGTGCTTCTAAAGCTTCAGTATTTTTGACTTCTTTATCCCGGGCCTCCTTTTTCTCCTTTCTTACTTTTGTCTTTACTTCGCCAGTTTTAACTACCTTGGCGACTTTACCGGCAATTTTGGAAGCTTTCAAATTTTTCTTCGTTGTCTCGTTTTTCATAATATTAAAATTAACCGACAATTTCAATTAAAGTTCCGCGTCGGCCAGCCATTGCTCCTAAAACCAAGATTTCATTACTTGCTTGATCGATTTGCACAATCTTTAAACCAGAGATGATCACTCTATCAGAACCTGTTCGGCCTGCCATTCTCATTTTCTTTGGTACGCGACCTCCCTCTCTAGTACCGCCAGAGATAGAACCCGGCTCACGTTCGGAATGCTTTTGACCGTGGCTTCGTGGACCACCTTTAAAATTATATCTCTTAACAACGCCTTGGAAACCTTTACCTTTAGAAATAGAAGAAACGGTAATTTTATCTCCTTCCTTAAAATTAGCCAGATCAATCTTATCGCCAACCTTTAAATTAGCTAAATCTTTTTCATCTTTTAATCTAAATTCTTTAATGAAACGAAAATTGCCTAAATCTTTTATCTGGCCTTTTATAGCCTTATTAATATTTTTCTCTTTCTTAGTACCAAAACCCACCTGCACAGCATTATAACCATCAGTTTTCTCTGTTTTGATCTTAGTAATGATAACTGGGCCCGCTTCTAAAATCGTAACGGGTTGAACATTACCCTGATCATCAAACACCTGAGTCATATTCTTTTTTACTCCAAGAAGAAATTTCATCTCATTAAAAAATAAACACTGGCGATATGAGTAAATCTTTTTCTTACTCCTATCCCCATATTCCGCGTATTTTTACACGTTCCAAGAGTCTAGCAAATTAACACAAAAAAGGCAAGCAAAAACGCCCCGATATTAATCGGAGCGTTTTTGTCTTTCTAAATCATCTTCACATCAATATTTACTCCCGAAGGTAGGGACATATTTGTCAGTGCCTCCACCACCTTAGCGGAAGGGCTGAGAATATCAATCAACCTTTTGTGTACTCTCATCTCAAACTGTTCTCGCGCATTTTTGTAGACGAAAGAAGCTCGGTTGACCGTATATTTCTTTATCTCTGTAGGTAAAGGAATAGGTCCCAGAACTTTAACGTCAAACCGCAAGGCAGTATCAATGATTTGTTTCACTGATGCATCAAGAATTTTACTATCATAGGCCCTCACACGAATTCGTAATTTTGGTACGACTTCCTTAGGAGCTACTTTAGCAACTTTCTTGGCAGTCTTTTTAACTATTTTTTCTTCCATGATTGTATTTATTCTTTCAAACGAGGGACGTACCTCTTTTGAAATGTTATTCTAACTTTAAGCGATTATCTTTGTTACTGCACCAGCACCAACGGTCTTACCTCCTTCACGAATAGCAAATCTTTGCTTTTCCTCAAGAGCAACTGGGGCTACCAATTTAACCTTAAAGGTAGCAGTATCTCCTGGCATAACCATTTCAACCTTCTCCGCCAAGGTCACATCGCCGGTCACGTCAGTTGTTCGCATATAGAATTGTGGCTTATAACCAGAGAAGAATGGAGTGTGGCGACCACCTTCCTCTTTCTTCAAGATATAAACTTCAGCTTCAAATTCAGTATGGGGGGTAACAGAACCAGGCTTACAAATAACTTGACCACGGTGAACATCTTCTTTCTTAGTACCGCGGAGTAAGATACCAGCATTATCTCCTGCCTGGCCTTCATTTAATTGCTTATTGAACATTTCAATACCAGTCACGGCTGTCTTAGCTGTTGGCTTGATACCGACGATTTCAATTTCTTCATTTAGTTTAACAATTCCTCTTTCAATTCTACCAGTTACCACGGTTCCTCGGCCTTCAATTGAGAAAATATCCTCAATTGGCATAAGAAATGGTTTAGAAACATCTCGCACTGGTTCTGGAATATAATTATCAAGAGCATCTACCAAGGTCAAAACGGATTTTGACCATTCGTCATTATTATCCTTAGCTTCCAATGCTTTTAAGGCGGAGCCACGGATCACCGGAGCATCCTTACCATCAAAACCCTGCTTTGTTAATAATTCACGAACTTCTTCTTCCACCAAATCAATTAATTCCTTATCAGGCACCATATCGCACTTGTTTAAGTAAACGATAACCTTTGGCACACCCACCTGCTTAGCCAGCAAAATATGCTCTCGGGTCTGAGGCATAACACCATCAGTCGCGGCAACCACCAAGATCGCACCGTCCATTTGGGCAGCACCAGTAATCATGTTCTTAATAAAGTCTGCGTGTCCTGGACAATCTATGTGGGCATAGTGTCTCTTGTCCGATTCATACTCATTGTGAGAAAGAGCAATGGTAATACCACGTGCCTTCTCTTCTGGAGCACAATCAATATCGTCAACCCCTCTTAATTTAACGGTCTTGCCAGCGCGACTTAATACATTAAGTATTGCGGCGGTCAAGGTCGTCTTGCCATGGTCAACGTGGCCAATAGTACCAACGTTAACATGTGGCTTTGTTCGATTAAAAACTTCTGCCATAATTTTATTTTTAATTGTCTAGATGGAGTGCGCGAGAACGCTGACTCAATCCAGCCAACTAATAATTAAACTACTAATAAATGCTACCTGCTTTTTAGATTTAGGCAGGTAAACTTTCGACGTTTAACAATATTAACAAATTAGAAAATAAAGTCAACTTTATAGTCCAGTAGAAATCCAGAAAAAATTGTCACTGATGTCTTCAATCTCTACCTTATCATCACTGGTGGTAGTTACTAATTTAATTTTATAAGCACCAGCCGAAAGAGATGACGGCAAATCTAAACTGTAAGTACCATCAGTCCTTTTTACTTTATGAGAATTATAGGCTGTACTACCATTACTATCTAGCAAATAAAGATAGATCAAATTATTAACAACATTGGTAACATTGGTTAATTTATATTTAACCTCATATTCACGATTACGAACTAACTGATCGCCTCCATTGGGATAAGTGACTTTAATACTAGGAATCGGTTTCGGTAAAATTTTAAATGTGGCGTCACTGTCGTCACTAATTGTTGTTCCTACAGCATCGGTATAATAAATCCTTGCTTTATATGTGCCATCTACCAAAGGGGTAGAGGTGCCAGTGCTTAAGTTATAACACTGCGCAGTTTTTAATAAGGTTTTAAATTCGTGATTACCATTTTTTGAAGCAACTGGTAATTGACTAAGTTCGCAGGTCCCAATATTTTTAGCAGTGGAAACTAAAGCTACTCTAACTTGAGTCAAACCCGATGAGCCCCAGGTAATCGATTGGGCTATATCCAAATCAATATCCCAACTCTGTCCTCCATTTGGTGTTAAAACCTGAATATAGGAAGTACTAGTGGCAATTACATCGGTCACTGTCGTCGTTTGACTTAGTGTTGTCGCCACCGCACGGGCCGCTACCACCTTATCAGGAGCAATTGCCCCGATGGTAATTAAGAGTTCCACCAATTGCGATATCGTCATAGACTGAGCATTAACTCGAGTAACATTTACCACCGCTACAAAAACAAAGACTGTAGTGATAACACATGTAACAATAAGAGATCTTAAAAAATATTTTTTCATTAGACTAAAAATTTTAATTAGTAAAACCCGACTCCTTTTATTATAGCATATATTAAAATAACCCCAATCAATAAGATGGGGATTATTTTAATTTAGTATACTTTTAAGACTTACTTCGTAGCACCCCTAGTTTCGGCGATTTCTTTGGCAATATTTGGTGGCACGATGGCATAATGATCGAATTCCATGTTAACTGAAGCTCGGCCTTCGGTCATGGAGCGCAAAGTTGTAATGTAACCAAACATTTCTGACAATGGAACTTTAGAATCAATCACTTTATTCATCCCGCGCTCGCCCATTTCTTCAATCACTCCACGTTTGGAATTCAAATGACCGGCCACATCACCCATAAATTTCTCTGGCACCACTACTTCCACTTTCATAATCGGTTCCAAAATAACTGGTCGCGCTTTCTTGGCAGCTTCTTGGAAGGCCATGGAAGCTGCAATTTTATAAGCGATTTCTGAGGAGTCCACATCGTGATAAGAACCGTAAGTCAATTCACAGGAAATATCGGTCATTTTATAACCAGCAACAACACCGCGTTCCATTCCCTCTACAATACCTTTCTCAACAGCTGGAATAAACTCCACTGGAATCACTCCACCTTTAATAGAATCAATAAATTCAAAACCTTCTACCCGATGAACATTTTTCGGAATCTTTGCTCCCTCTTCCAGTGGTTGTAACGGTTTGATATTAATTTTCACATGACCATATTGACCCTTACCTCCAGACTGTTTGATATATTTGTGTTCCGCCTCGGCTGTACCAGTAATGGTTTCTTTATAGGCCACCTGTGGCTTACCAACATTAGCTTCTACACCGAATTCTCTTTTCATGCGATCTACTAAAATTTCCAAGTGTAATTCACCCATTCCCTTCATAACGGTCTCACCAGTTTCTTGATCAGATTGAATTTTAAAGGTTGGGTCTTCATCAGATAATTTTTTCAAAGCCATACCCATTTTCTCTTGGTCGGCCTTCGTCTTTGGTTCAATACGCAAAGAAATAACTGGCTCAGGGAAAACAATTTGGTCCAAAACAATTGGATTTTCTTCATCACAAAAAGTATGAGAAGTCTTAGCCTCTTTCAAACCCACGGCGGCAGCAATTCCACCGGCATAAATAGTCTCCACCTCTTCTCGTTTATCGGCTTGCATTCGAACGATACGGCCCAATCTTTCTTTTTTACCAGTCGTGGAATTATAAAGATAAGTACCCGAAGTTATGGAACCAGAATAAACTCGGAAATAAGTTAATTGTCCAACAAAAGGATCAGTCTGTAACTTGAAAGCTAGAGCAGAGAATGGCTCTTCATCTGAAGCGTGTCGGATAATTTCTTCACCAGTATTAGGATCGATACCCTTAACTGGCGGAACATCCAAAGGTGATGGCAAATAATCAATCACTGCATCCAAAACTAATTGGACTCCTTTATTTTTTAAGGCTGAACCAGTCATCACTGGGACTAAAGTGTTATCAATGGTTCCTTTACGAACAAGCTTTTTCAAAACATCTAAAGGAATTTCTTTTCCGTCTAAATAATCGCTCATGACCACCTCATCTTGCTCCACAATTTTTTCTATAGTCTCAGCTCGGTATTTTTTTGCTGTTTCTAAATATTCAGCAGAAATTTCTTTTTCCACAATATCTTTGCCCATCTGTCCTTCAAAATAAAAGGCTTTCATCTTAAGTAAATCAATCACTGCTTCAAATTTTTCTTCCTCACCAATTGGAATTTGCATTCGAATAGCATTCTTGGTTAAGCGATTTAAAATACTTTGATAGGAACGCTCAAAAGAACCGCCGGTACGATCCAGTTTATTAATTAAACAAATTCTTGGCACCTTATCTTCATCAGCATAACGCCAGTTAGTTTCCGACTGTGGTTCAACGCCCGCCACGCCATCAAAAACCACTACGGCACCATCTAAAACTTTTAGTGATCTTTTTACTTCAGCCGTAAAGTCAATGTGCCCGGGGGTATCAATGATGTTAAACATCATTTTTCGGCTTAAATCAGTTCCCATATAAGATGGGTTCCAATAACAAGTAATGGCAGCGGAACAAATAGTAATTCCTCTTTCTCTTTCCTGTTCCATCCAGTCGGTCACCGTATCACCTTCATGCACTTCTCCTATTTTGTGTGATTCACCAGTATAAAACAAAATACGCTCTGATGTAGTAGTCTTACCGGCATCAATGTGAGCGATAATTCCGAAGTTACGAATTTTATCTAATGGATATGGTCGAGGCATAAAAAAATAATTAACCTATTAAAAAATTACCAAGCAAAGTGGGCAAAGGCTTTGTTGGCTTCGGCCATGCGGAGAGTGTTTTCTTTCTTCTTGATTGCTTCGCCTTCATTCTTAGAAGCGGCGATTATTTCATCAGCTAACTTTTTATGCATAGGGGCACCTTTCTTGGAGCGAGCCGCATCAATAATCCATTTCATAGAGAGGGCGGAACGGCGAGCCGGTCGAACTTCTACTGGCACCTGATAATTAGCTCCTCCCACTCTCTTAGATCGAACCTCAACATTTGGAGCAGTATTAGATAAAGCCAATTCAAAAATTTCCAAAGGATTAGTAGACTTTGTCTTTTCTTTTATATCATCAAACATATTATAAACGATCTTTCGAGCGATCGTCTTTTTACCTTTTTCCATAATATAGTTCACAAATTTACTGACCTTAACGGACTTATAAACTAAATCTGGGACTAAAGCTGGTTTTGTTTTTAATTTTCCTCGCATTTTTTTATACTTTATATTTAATACTTATACTCAATACTACTTCGCTGTTTTTGGTTTTTTAGCTCCGTATTGACTTCTCCCCTTCATTCTCTTCTCTACTCCACCGGCATCAAGCACACCACGGACAATAGTATAACGAAGTCCGACATCTTTTACACGCCCACCACGCAACATGACAACTGAGTGTTCCTGTAAATTATGTCCCATACCTGGAATATAAGCCGTGACTTCCATACCGTTAGTTAAACGAACCCTGGCAATCTTTCGGATAGCAGAGTTTGGCTTCTTTGGAGTTTTGGTAGTGACCTTAACACAGACGCCTCTTTTAAAAGGGGCATTATAATAGGTCGGTCGATTTTCCAAAGCATTAAAACCTTTGGTCAAGGCAATAGACTTAACCTTTCTTGGTACATTTTTTCGATTTTTCTTAATTAATTGATTTATTGTCGGCATTTCTTTTGTCTCGGCAATATACTACAAAGCAGAAAAAAAAGCAACTGTAGCGAGAGAAAATTAAAATTATTCGTCGCGTCGGAGCCCACCCGTACTCGGGAAGGGTGAAGCGCGAATAATTTTAATTTTCTCTCGCGTCTAGACGATCAGTTGAAACAGCCAACTGACGATATCGCCAATAATCCAACCAAAAAAGACAATAAAAATGATCACGAGATAAATACCATATTTTTCCAAAGTAATTAAATACTTTTCAAAATAACGCGGGGCCAGAGTAAATAAAATTTTTGAACCATCAAGTGGTGGCACTGGAACCAAATTAAATACCCCCAAAGTAATATTCAATAAAATAATATAGGCCAATAAGGTGATGGTCGCTTCAGAAAAATTAAGAGTGACAGCAAAACGAATAATAAAAGCAAAAATAATTGCAATCAAAAAGTTTGTTAAGATTCCAGCAATAGAAACACAAAACTCGCCCAACCGTCGATTCTTTAAATTATAGGGATTATAAGGTACCGGCTTAGCCCAACCAAAAATAAAACCAGAGTGTGTAATAAATAAGATAAAGGGCAAGATAATTGAGCCAAATAAATCAATATGTTTAAGAGGATTCAAGGTCAAACGACCCTGATTTTTAGCCGTTGGGTCACCAAAAGCATAGGCAGTGGCCCCATGAGCGACTTCATGCGCCATCACCGAAATAATTAAGATGACAATTTGAAAAATAAAATTTATCTGCATATAAGTTTACAAAATTACTTTACTATGATAGCATAGCACAACTGATATTAATAATCTCTCGACATAACTCGAGACAAGGAAAAATATGGCAAAAGTCTGTGCAATAACAAAAAAAGGATCAATTGTGGGTGGTGGTTATTCTAACCGCACTCGTGCGACTAAATTCAACCCAACTGGTATGGTCCGCAAATATCCAAACCTTCAGAAAAAGAAGGTTTATGTTCCTGAACTCAAAAAATCTTTTACCTTAACTCTCTCCACCCGCGCCATCAAAACTATTCAAAAAAACGGCGCCTATGCCACTCTCAAAAAAGCGGGAATTATAAAATAAGTAGAAACAAAAAAACAACTCCCCCGAGTCGTTTTTTTATTTGTTAATTTTCTACTCCTCTTCAGTCCCGGCTGCCAATTCTATTATTTCATCTTCCGTCAAGACTCGGTTGTAAATACGAACATCGTCTATAGAGCCAGCAAAATAATATGGGTAACCGGCTTTGTTATTTTTTCCGATGGTTATATTTTGTGTGCTTACACCGAGTGAAATTACTGGGTCTTGAACGCCAGTAAGGGCGATGGTTTGGTTGTTTCCATCAACATAGATTGTTGCGGTGTTGCTTGCAACATCCAGTGTTCCTATTATGTGGTGCCAGTTGTTGTCACTTATTAATCCAGCTGCTACTGTGTAATAAGCTCCTCCATTGTAAAGAACATAAAGTTGGTCACTGACGTACCACAAACCAAAATTGGCACCACCAAAAAAGCGATTGTCGAACCAGTCATAAAGTTTTCCTACTATAGCGTGCATGCCTGTTGTGCTTGTTGTTTTAACCCAAGCTGACATTGATACTGCTGTTGTCATGTTAACAGCAGTACTACCTGGAATATCAACCCAATCACTACTTCCGTTAAAAGCAAGGGCTGTGTTTATTTCACCAGCTACCGTTAATAACGATGTATTTCTCACTGCTGTTCCGTTGTAATTACTAAGATTATCTAAAACATTTGTCGTCGCCAGGTTATCATTCATCAAATAATGCACTACTAGCCCATCACCCAAAGTACTTCCTTCTTCCTCCTCCGCTGGTGTAGTCGTACCAATAGCAATAAAGGCGGACAGTTCGGCTTCAGGGGCGGTAGTGATGATTTTGTTGGTAGGATCGATCATTACTTTGTAACCAGCACCGTCAGTTGTGGAGGCTTGGGGATCAACGGGAATAGCCGTGATATAGGTAGGGACTAAAGCCGTTAGATCAACTAAGCCAGTGCAATCAATTTCAGAGTCGGTGGTGGTTGATAAGGAGCCGGTGTCACAGACTTCGGTTAGAGAACTGATACCAGTTAGAGAGATAGGATAACGACCCACACTAATATAATACTGCTCAACAGCACTTTTGATTTGTTTGATGTCTGACCGACGTTCTGTGTTACGGACCTGAGCTAATTGTTTACCGGGATTGATGGCAATAATCACTATACCGGCGAGAAGGGAGATGATACCAACGACGAGGAGGATTTCCAATAAAGTGAAACCCCTTTTCTGTTTTCTGAGATTTTTCATTCTAAGATTTAAATTTTTAATTTTCTCTATTATACCCCCCCCCACATACTTCTTGCAAGGGAAACACACTAAAGGCAATCTTCATTATCAAAATAAATCAAAAGATGTAATCAAGTACGCCATGGCGTACTTGGCTCTTATCTACATATTCTTTTCTTCCCGGGAATAAGGTTTGGCTAATTTTAAAGTCCGTAATTGTTCCGACAGGCCAATCTTTTTCACGTAATTAAGAAAATCTCTTGGTAAAGGCGAAGGGCCGACCCAAACACTTTTTTGTACCATTACATAATCAAATCCCTTTAGTTGCCGCAGAAGCCACTCTCTCTCCTTTTTCTTATCACTAGAAATATCATACATGACAATCAAATTTTTAGGTGAATTATTTCTATAATTATGATTAAAACATTTATATTGAAAATATCTCCTTCCGAGTTCCCCCTTTCTCACAGTATTACTTTTACCTGAATTAAATACTGGTACACCAAAAGCATTTACAGTAACTCCTTTATATTTTAGATATCTTTTCATATTTTTTATTACATTATATATTATATCACTAATCTGTAAGTACGCCATGGCGTACTTATATCAATACAAAATTAGTCTATTTAAATGATCTCCAAACTTTTTCCATCAGATTCGAATTTGATCATCCCTCCACCTAAAGTCTGGAGGATTTTTTCTTGAAATTGAGTAAAGATATCCAGCGCTTCCTGATTAGGATGACCATATCTATTATTCAAACCAGCCGAGATAACCACAAAATCAGGAGAAACCGTACCAACAAATAATTCGGCGTTAGAAGTCTTGGATCCATGATGCCCGGCCTTCAGGACATCACTATCTAAAAGATCTCCGTACTTCCCCACCAAGTATTTTTCAATAATCTGTGGCGAATCGCCAGTTAAAAGAAAAGAATTTTCGCCGTAAATTAATTTACCAACAATGGAAGATTCATTGGTTTCCCAACCGGCCGTATCTTGAGTTGGAAATAAAATATCAAATTCGGTGGCTGGTCCCAGGGTTAGGACTTCCGGCGAAATGATTACTTCCGTCTGAATATTCTTTTCTTTAATTAAATTCATTAATTCAGTGTAAACATCCGAAGAAGAAGTGGTATTGGTTAAAATAAATAAACTGACCTTAAATCTTTTTAGCACTTCTACCAAACCACCGATATGATCCTGGTCAGCGTGGGTGGCTAAAACCACATCAATGGACCGATCATAAAATGGCATCACCTTTCCCAGCTCGCGTAAAACGCTATTATTAGCTCCGCCATCAATCAGCATCTGCCGACCACCGGGTGCTTTAATAAAAATTGCATCACCCTGCCCTACATCCAAAAAAGCGACAGTTAATTTTGGATTACTAATATGAAAAAGGCAAGAAAAGAGAAAAACATTTAGAATTAACAAAAATAGGAGAAAATAAAATTTAAATTTTTTCATATTTTTTCGAATTATAATGCGCTCGCCAAATTATAACAAAAAGGATTATATAGACGAGGACCATCAAAAATAGCGGAAAATTTTTAAAGCCGATTGAAGATAAAGGTAAATGAGAGAAAAGATAAATTATCCTTAAGACATAGGATAATAATAGAGAACAAATAAAAGCGACCGGAGCGCCGAGTGGAACAAAAATAAAGGCCAGTAATCCGGCTAAGAAACCAAGAAACATTATGATCGGAATAACGGGTAAAATTAAAACGTTTGTCGGTAAGGCAAAAATAGACAATAACCCCATCTTATAAATGATAAATGGTAAAACAAATATCTGAGTAGAAACTGTGGCCACAATTAATTCTCTCAATTTATATTTGGGTGTAATAAAATATAATCTTTTTTCGATTAAGGGTGAAACCCAGATTAAAGCGATAGTGGCTAAAAAAGATAATTGAAAGGAAATATCAAAAACCAAAATTTTTGGATTTTGAATTAACATAAAAACTCCCGCTAAAAGCAAAGCGCGACTAACGTCATATTTTCGCTGAGTCGTCTTGGCTAATAAAACCAATAAGGCCATAATGGACGCTCGCATGACGGTCGCAGAAGCACCAGTCATGATAGCAAAAGCCAGAATACCAAAAACACCAAAAGATAGGGCTAGAACTCTCGGCAAAAAAGATAAAACAATCATAATTCCATCAGCAATAATAGTAATATTATAGCCAGACAAAGCGACAATATGAGAGACGCCAGCCAGACGGAAATCATTTTGTAATTCTTTGCCCAAAGAATTTTTGGCCCCCAAGATTAAACCGTTTAACAAAGCTGACTCTGGTTCTTTAATTAATAAATTTATTTTACCAATAAAAGCATTTTTAAATGTGAACAATTTATTTTTGATGAAGGAGCCATGACCGGAGGAAATTATCTTGGCTTGAGCAAAACTAATTTGATAAAAAATATCATCCTTAGCTAAAAAACCAATATAATCAAAATCTTTGTCAGTGTCAGTAGAAAAATTTTCAGGTTTCTCTAGTTTTCCTTCAGCTGAAATAAAATCCCCATATTTAAATTCCGGGAATAAGCCGGCGGTTACTAAAACTTTTTCATTATGGCTAAGAACAACTAATTGAGTACTTTGATCTTTAATACTTGGCTCAGCCACAATTATTCCCTCGAGAACTATTTTCTCACCAACTAAATTAGTAAAAAAACTATTTTCATTTCTTAGATCTTTTATTTCATAGCGCAAAATTCCCAGAGCCGAGGCTAAAATAAAAACAGCCGTCAAGATGATGATGACTTTTTGGGATGCAAAAAATCGACCCCAGATGAAAATCAGGAAAGACAGAAATAACAAGAAAAGGAAGAAAGAAAAACCGAGCTTAAGAAAAGAACTGACAAAAATACCAAGACTAAAACCAGCGACCAAACAATAAAAAATTTTATTGTTGGTCATACTCTCCCCAATTTCTTATAATTTCTTGCTCATCCTCGGGAGAAATCGCCTTTTTATATTTAACATTCTTCACCCCCTTCACTCTTTGTTCGCATTCCGGCCAAGTGGCGTCACGATAAATAATATTATTAATCAAACTTAAATAACAGTAGGCCTTAGCTTTGGAAGAAGTCTTTTTTACTTTCTTTTTATCTTCTTGCCCTAAATTTAAAATATCTAATTTATAACTCTCTATATTTCCTTTAAACAATTTAACTTTTTCTCCAGTCGCTAGATCCGAAGCAATTTCATCACAACGCTCATTCCCCACAATTCCGATATGACCGCCAACATATTCCCAATTAATTTTTCTTGACCGATCATTCTTATGATTTAGGCCTGCCAAATCTGCAAGTTTCTTCCACAAGTCCTGATTTAAAACTTCTTCTGGTTTTTTATGAGGGTCATTTGAGGCCTTTTTCCAATTATTTTTCTGCCAACCATAAACCCATTTAGTAATTCCGTTTATTAAATAGCTAGAATCAGTATAAATTAAAATATCTCCTTTTTCCTTTTTTATTTTTTCTAAGGCTTTTATCGCGCCCATCAATTCCATCCGATTATTAGTTGTATGTTTCTCACTTCCGCCCAATTCTAGGATTTTTTCTCCGTCACCCTTCGATAGAACCTCAGGGTAAACAATCACCGCGCCATAACCCCCCGGCCCCGGATTCCCCTTCGACGCCCCATCTGTAAAAATTATTATTTTATTTTCTATCATAAAAAAGATTATATCACAAAACACAACCGCCCCTAACCCCTCCTTGACTAAGGAGGGGAAGAAACAAAATAAAAAATGACCCCCCGATCCACCCCATTCGTTTGCACGAATGAAATGTATCGGAGGGTCAGAGGATCAAAGTTTCAAAGAATCAAGAGCAGAGATTCAGATAAACTACAGTTGCGGAACGACGATCCGACGCCCGTACCCGGCACCCCAGACAAAGTCGTTGGACAAACGGCGCACGCGCACCTCGAGCCGGCCAACGTACCAGAACACATGGGCGACGAAAAACTCGTCGCCCTTCTTCAATAAGAAGAAGTTGGCACTACCATTCTGAATGAGCAGGTCAGGGCGATTCTCCACCACCCAGAGGACTTGCTCGTCAGTCAGGACCAACTTGTTCAGGTCCGCGCTGTAGGCGGTGAAGAAATCGTTGAATCTGCCGTTCTTGGCCAGTTCCAACGATTCCACCAGACAGGCGGGCTTAACTTTATCATTGGCTCCGATATTCCAGTTGCGGAAATCGGTGTCAAGGTAACCGGTGAAGAGGATCTTCATCGAACTGATAGTCCTCTTGCCAGTCGTGGCCGGGATGGTGGCCAAAAGACCGAGGCGACGGAAGTAGCCGACAATCATCTTCGTGCGGTTTTTCACCGCTTCCACGAAGAGACTGATGGCCTCCACCGTATTTTGTATCACCCACTGACCATCCTCGGTCGTGAACGACGCAAAACCATCCTGATGCTCCACCAACCGTGCTGCTATTACCGGAATCTGTGGTTCAGTAGCCATTTTGGCTCTCCTGTTTTTACAGATCTTCACCCACTGTCTCAAAACGTTATGTTTTGCCACAGCTTTTAATATATTTTAATAAACACACTAAAAGCTGTAGCAAAACTTCTATTCCGCACTTATATCAAATATCTACTTTCTACCTCCTATTATACACCTACTGAACTTTTTTGTCAAGCACAAAAAATGCACAAATTTTATTCTCAAATAAAGGCCTATTTATAAGACTATTTTATAGTTTTCTGATTTAAGACTATAATTTTAATTTTCTTTTGTAATTGCTTAGCGTTACCATGTTTTAATAAACCTAAATAGGAATTTACCACTTCTTTTTTCATATTAACCGCTAGATTTCTGAACATCCTTCTCTTGGTGGCTGTTCTCAATACTCGATGATTAATAAAATGCACCCAACCTAAAAAATCCACGCCAGAAGCAAAAGTCTTAATGTATACTTTATCGGGATGCAAATTTAATTTCAACTTTATCTGAAGAAAATTATCAACCAGTATTAGTAAGGATTCCAGATATTTCTTTTTATCACTTAATATCACGAAATCATCAGCATATCTGACATAATATTTTACTTTAAGAATATGCTTCAGATATTGATCAAATTCATTTAAATAAATATTTACTAACAATTGTGAAGTTAAGTTACCCAATGGTAATCCCTTCCCTTTTTGCGTACTATTAAAACTTTCCACCACTTTTTCTATCAGCCATAAAGTATCTGTATCTATATTGTGCCTTTTTATCACTGTATATAAAATTTGATGATCAATAGAAGCAAAAAATTTCCGAATATCACACTTCAAGGCCCAGAGTGTTCGGCTGTGATTAAAAGAAGCTTTCCAACCAAAATGTCTGAGACGATTCATGGCCCGATGTGTTCCTTTCATATTCCGACAAGAATAAGAATCCCCAATAAATCTGGTGTCAAAATACGAATATAAAATCCTATAAATAGCACGGTGGAGTAGTCTGTCTCGAACTTTAGCTTTATGAATAATTCTCGGTTTAGGATCATTAATAGAAAATTGTTCATAATTTCCATGTTTATAAGTCTTATTTTTTAAATCTAAATAAAGATCATAAATATTTTTAGATAAAAAAATCAAAAAATTGCCGACGTCTTGCTTGTTTTTCTTATCACAAATAAATTCCCGCCAGGCCAGGTGTAGATTTTCCAAAGATATGATATATTTATAATTATGATTCATAAGCAAGATAAAGTTACATTTCAATATGAGACACCAAAAGTCCTTATCCAAGAAAAAGAACTATACCGCCTTTGGCTGACAATTCATAGGGATTTTCCAAAAGTGGAGAGATTAGGTATTGGCCAGAAAATAGAACAATCCTTCTTGACTGTCTTAGAACTTACCTTCGCCTCGGTTTATTTAGTAGCTGAAAGTAAAATACTGATGTTAAATAAAACAATCGCTAAACTAGATAATTTAAAATTTTTTATGCAACTAGCTTGGGAAAACCAACTGATACCAACAGAAAAATATTCAGAGATAGCTGGAAAACTTGAAGAAATCGGTCGTGGGCTTGGCGGTTGGAAAAAGGGTTTGCAAAAAAGTTTGGAACAAAAAACTCCCGCCAAATAGACGGGAGAAAATTTGCAGTTTCGGAACGACGATCCGATGCCCGTACCCGGCATCCCAGACATTGTCGTTGGACAAACGGTTCACGTTCACCTTGAGCCGGCCATCGTACCAGTTCACATTGGCGACGAAAATTTGTGCTATCAATCATCTAGCTCACCACCTGCCAAATCATGACAGATTGAATAGTATTTGAGACCTAAAAGTCTCTATAATTGATAGCACCAACTGTTAATATTTTTTGAAGGATATTTTTCTACACGCTTGCGTAAGGCGTACCCAACGCAATTCTGATATTAAATATCCTAAAATAATGACAGAAAAGCCTTGACCGTTCTGTAACACATCATTCCAAAATTAGTATAGCAGATTTAAAATGAAAATGACCCCCCGATCCACCCCATTCGTTTGCACGAATGAAATGTATCGGAGGGTCAGAGGATCAAAGTTTCAAAGAATCAAGAGCAGAGATTCAGATAAACTACAGTTGCGGAACGACGAGCCGATGCCCGTACCCGGCATCCCAGACAGTGCCGTGGGACAAACGGCGCACGTACACCAGGAGCCGGCCAGCGTACCAGTACACATCGGCGACGAAAAACTCGCCCTTACCTTGCAACTTCTCCTTGAACAGGAAGAAGGTGCCGTAGCCATCCGTTCGAAGCCACTTACTATGATCCTTCACGAAACGGATGATCTGGCTTTGCGTCAGGCACAAACTCTCCCGACTCCGGCCGAAGCCATCGTAGATCTGAGCAAAAGTCCCGTCCTTGACTAGCTCCAGAACCTCTACCCTCGTCTTCTTCGTCGGCTGACCCGGGATATTTATCCCGTAGTTCACGAAATCACCGTCAATGTAGCCCGGGAAGATGTCCTTGGCTTCAGCAATCGTCGCCCGACCATTCGTCGCTCCGATGATCACCTTCTTGCCTTTGGACAACGATCGACAGTAGCCCACTACCGGTTTCGGCTTGAGTACAAGCTCTCCTCGACCGAGAGTGAGCAAGGCCATATCGTTGGCCAACACTGGGTCACTCACGATCTTCGTGGCGTCAGAATCTGTTCCACCACTGTCCACAACCGCGTGAACATAGGCCTGCCCAATCTGAGCTAATGTCATTCCTTTTTCCGCCAACTCGCTTTTACCACTCATCTCTTTCTTCTCCCTGTGGCCTGCCTAGTATAATACTTTGGCCTACCACCTTGCTTGTTGGCGATTATCGCCTTTTCGACTTCACCTATTTGGTTTAGTCACAGCTTTTAATAAATTAAATTAAACATACTAAAAGCTGTGACTAATTCCGCATTTTTTAATGTCCTACTTTCTACCCCATATTATACACCCAAGCATTTTAAAAGTCAATGGCAACCAATTTCCCCCTCGCCTTTT
Source organism: uncultured Candidatus Saccharibacteria bacterium (assembly GCA_964485905.1). Lineage (GTDB taxonomy): Bacteria > Patescibacteriota > Minisyncoccia > Phycocordibacterales > GWA1-40-21 > CAIJXO01. Next base: position 27,345 of record CAZAJY010000001.1, read on the forward strand.
CTAAGGAGAGGGGTTGGGGGTGAGGTCCACTATCCTTAATCTCAACTCTTTTCGTCCCGCAAAAAAGGATAATTCAAGATTGGCCAATAAATTTATTTTATTCCCCTCTTTTAATTCCCCTTGATCTCGAAAGAAGCCAATCGCCTTAATGTTTACATTCTGAGAATTTTTAAAAGTTAGTTCTAAATGATTATTTTCTTTCCCAAACATTTTAATTTTTTCAATCATTACTTTTTCAAATAAAAATAATGGTTTAGGATTTCCTGTTCCAAAAGGAGCTAATTTTTCTATCAATTTATAGTTCGCCGATGTAACTTCGTCTAAAATTAATTTTAGATCTGACTCCACCAGACAAGGCGAGGCTTTTGGAGTACCAAAGGCCTCGCCTTGTCTTTCAACTTTTTCATAGGCCTGTTGTAATTTTTCCTCTAATAGATGGACTTTTTCTTCGATCACCGAAAAGCCCCCGGACATTTGATGACCACCAAATTCTTGGAGAATTCCCGGTTCCACTTGTTGCATCAAATCTAAAACACTCATACAGCCATCTCCGCGACAAGACCCCTTTAAAATATTTCCACCGTCTCGTCCCCACAAAAAAACTGGCCGATTATGATCATCCACCAGAGAATTAGCCACCAAACCCAGTAAAGATGGCTTCCAATCGGGGTTACCGATAACAATCACCTTCTTTTCCAAAGCCCCTTTGCACTGAGCTTTGTCGAGAGGGTTATCATCATAACGCTTCTTCATTATCTTTCTAACTTCTTTAACTAAACTGGCGACAATTCCTTTTCTTTCATTATTAATTTTATCTAAATGTCGAGCATGGAGATCAGCTTCCACTTCGTCTTGAGCAATAAAAAGTTTAAAAGCGTCGTCAGGACTCCCCATTCTAGAAGCCGCATTAATTCTGGGCGAAATAGAAAAAACGATATCATCTTCCGTAATGTTTCTTTGATCTATTTTTAATAAAGAAAATAATTTCAATAGACCGACGCGAGGCGATTTCCGCAAAACTTTTAAACCGTAATAGGCCAGGGCGCGATTCTCGCCTACCAAAGGCACCATGTCCGACAAAGTCGCAATCCCCACCATATCTAAGAGCCACTTTTCCCAGCCTAAAGGAACAGAAATTTCCTCGGAGCGATTAGTCTGCGTTAAGCGTAGAGGATTTTTTTGTTCCTTTAGGCTGATTAGTATCGCCTGCACTAATTTATAGGCCACACCAGCGCCACATAAATCTTTAAAGGGATATTGTGAGTCCTCTCTTTTGGCATCAACTACCGCTACGGCTTCAGGTAAACCAGCCTGCGCAGGTAAATGATGATCGGTTATAATTAAATCAATTTTATGTTTTTTAATTTCCTCCGCTTCAACTAAATCAGTAATGCCACAGTCCACCGTAATAATTAATTTAACTTTATCTTTCTTAAATTGGTCAATGGCTTCATGATTCAAACCAAAACCTTCATCATGGCGATGTGGAATATAATTAGTAAAATTCTCATGACCGATTTTCTGAAAAAAATCATACAAAATAACTCCGCCGGGAATACCATCGGCATCATAATCACTAAAAATCACAACTCGTTCTTTTTTTTCTACGGCCTGTAGAATTCGCCCCACCGCCTTATCCATATCGGGCAAAAGAAATGGGTCGTGCAAATCCTGCTCATAATCCGGATTCAAAAAATCCTCGGCTTCTTCGACGGTTTTAATACCTCTTTTCTCTAACAGGGTCTTCAAAAGCGGTGGGTATTTATCCATTAGCTGATTATAACACAACCTCACCTAGCCTCTCCTTGACTAAGGAGAGGAAGAGGGAGAATAAATATGTTATTATATAATTATGAAGGATAAAGATTGTATATTTTGTAAGATTATAAAAAAAGAAATTCCGGCTCAGATCTTATTTGAAAATGAGAACCTTATTGTAATACAAGATATAAAACCGGCGGCCCCCTTTCATCATTTAATCATCCCCAAAAAACATATAAAATCTATTATGGATCTAGAGGATATAGATAAAGAAATTACTTCCGAACTTATCTTTGTGGCAAAAGAAGACGCAAAAAAGACAGGTCTTAAGGGATACCGTTTAAGTTTTAATGTCGGCCGTGAGGGTGGGCAAATGATTGATCACATACATTTGCATTTGATGGGGGGGTGGTTTAAATGATTTCTACTATTTTTAATAATTCCCCAAACTTTTTCGGATTCAAACTTTCATGACCAACTAACAGTCCTTGTACTTCACCAGAAGTAATAATATCATTAGCGTTTTTATAACTAACCGAACCACCATAAAGTATCGGCACTTTAATTACTGAATCTTTTTTATAGATCTCCACCAAAACTTTTTTAATAAATAATGTGGTCTCATGGATATCCGCTGATTTCATTGCCTTATCCTCAGTTTTACCAATAGCCCAAATTGGTTCATAGGCAATCACCAATTTATTTAAATATCTCTTCTGTAATTTACCCAAAGAATTTATAATCTGCGCTCGTAGAAAGTGTAGATAATTTCCGTGTTCATCTCTCTCTTTTTCCCCCACGCATAAAATTGGTCGCAGACCAGCCTTAATAGAAGAAATTATCTTTTTAGCAATCATCTCATCATTTTCACCCAATTCTCGTCTTTCCGAATGTCCGATAATGACATAACTTTCGCCTTTTAACATTCTAGTACCGATTTCTCCAGTAAAAGAACCTGTCTTCTCCCAAAAAACGTCCTGAGCTCCTAAAATAACAGATTTATCAACCAATTTTTCCAAATCATTCAAATAAATATAGGGTGGACAAACTATTACTTTAGTATTTTTTAAAATCTTAGTAATCTTTTTTGTCTCTAAAAAAATTTTCTTAGCTTTCTCTAAGCTCTCTGGATTCATCTTCCAATTTGCTATGACTAATATCTTATTTTTCATCATTAAATTATAACATTTTATATGATATAATTATAGCTAGAATTTATGAACTTTCTAATAAATAAAAAAAGGCTGTGCGGCTTTACTTTAATAGAAGTTCTCGTTGGTACGGCCGTCTTTATGGTTTTAGCAATAAGTGTTTACCAAACATATACTATTGTTTTAAATACAGTGAGTAATTCTCGTGCCAAAATTACTGCTACGGCACTAGCTAATGAGCAATTTGAAATTATCAGAAACTTACCCTATAGCGACGTCGGTACAATCAGTGGCGTTCCTAATGGTAAAATTTCTGCGTCTCAAGACTTAATACGTGATGGAAAAGATTTTATTGTAAAAACAACGATTAGAAGTATCGACGATGTTTTTGATGGAAATATAGGTAGTAGCACTAACAATGATTTATCTCCGGCCGATTATAAAATAGCTGAATTAGAAATTTCTTGCGAAAATTGTAAAAACTTTTCTCCGCTTACTTTTACAACTCAAATCGGACCTAGAGATTTAGAAAGTGAATCTACAAATGGTTCATTATTTGTAAGAGTTTTTGATGTTGATGCTAAACCACTACCAGAAGCCGATGTTCATATCTTTAATAATGATATTTATCCATCTCTAGAAATAAACGACACAACAAATAATGATGGCTTATTACAAATCGTGGATGCGCCACCAGCTGTGGATACTTATTATGTAACCGTTTCCAAAACTAGTTATGCTACTGAACGAACATATCAAACTGGTGAATTAGGAACTTCAACACCGATTAATTCAAATCCGACGGTGGTCATCAGACAATTATCTCAGATTAGTTTCTTCCTTAATTATGTCAGTGATTTAAATATTTTTAGCCAAGATGAAAACTGTGATCCAATATCAGATATTACTTTTACACTTCAGGGAACAAGATTAATTGGAACAGAGCCAGATGTTTTAAAATATAATGCTTCTAGCACAACCGATATCTCTGGTGAAAAAATAATTGAGGACTTAGATTGGGATACTTATACAATGACATTAGATACCCCATCTTATGCCCTACTTGGAACAGCGACTTCAACTATTATAACTTTAAATGCTAGCTCAACTCCGGATTATAAATTAACCTTAGCACCCAAAGAATCAAGTAATTTATTAATCACAGTAAAAGATGACACTGGACTAGCGCTATCTGGGGTAACGATAGAATTAATACAAAATGCTTCAAGCACAATAGAAGTTACCGGGCCAGGTATTGCCGCCTGCCGAGCAGAAGGTCAAGCTTTGTTTACTGATTTAATCCCCGAAAATTATGACTTAATGATAACTAAACCAAATTATCAAGATTATACTGAAAATTTAGATCTCGGTTCTGCATGGACGGAAAAAGAAATAACTTTAAACCCTTAAAAATGAAAAATTTATTCGTTAAAAAAAATAGAGGTTTTACTTTAATAGAAATATTAATAGCTATTTTTATCGTTACATTAATTGGAATAATAATAATTAATTTTCAAATTGATGTCTTCTCTATAAACAAAATATCTTCTGATAATCTAAATGCTCAAACTGATGCTCGTAATGCCCTTAAAACAATGAGCGCAGAATTACGTTCCATGTCTCCTTCTAATAATGGTTCTTATGCGATTGCGATAGCAGCCACTTCCTCCATTATCTTTTATACAGATATTGATAATGATACCCTGAAGGAACAGATTCATTATTTTCAAGATGGTTCTAATTTAAAAAAGGGCGTAATAAAACCAACTGGTCTACCGTTAACTTATAACCCAGCTAATGAAGATATCAGTAATCTGGTTAGCAATTTAGCAAATGGAACTTCTTCTCTCTTTTATTATTATGATAAAAATTATGATGGTACCGGTGAAGCATTAACCGACCCAATAAATATTCCTCTGATTCGTTTAATTAAAATAAATATTCTAATTGATAAAGATATAAATAAAGCTCCAGACGCTTTAACAATTACGACTCAAGTATCTCTAAGAAATCTAAAGGATAATTTATGATTACAAACAATTTAAAAAATAAAAAACAAAGTGGTTATATCCTGATTCAGGTAATTGTTTTTGCCGCCATCTCTGTTTATATCTTAGGGGCTTTAGTGGGCTGGGCAGTAATCAATATTAAAGCTTCTGGACAAAATTTCAATCGCGAACAGGCTTTACAAATTGCTGAAGCTGGAATTGATTATTATCGTTGGCATTTAGCTCATGCGCCAACAGATTTTCAAGATGGTATGGCTACTTCTGGTCCTTATATTCATGATTTTAATGATAAAAATGGAAATACTATTGGTACTTTTACTTTAAATATCACTCCACCAAGTCTGGGTTCAACTTTAGTTACAATCGAGTCTGTTGGAAAAGTAAACGCTAATCCAAATATTTCTCGAAAAATAAAGGCCCAATTGGCCAAACCATCAATGGCTAAATATGCTGTCGCGGCTAATGCTGATATGCGTTTTGGCGCCGGTACGGAAATTTTTGGCCCAGTCCACTCTAATGGTGGAATTCGTTTTGATGGCTTAGCTCATAATATTGTGTCTAGTAATAAAACTACTTATACCGACCCTGATGACCACACCAATGAATATGCTGTCTATACAACGTTAAGCCCCCGAGACCCTTCACCACCTACCCCTCTATCAGAAAGACCAGATGTTTTTATAGCTGGACGACAATTTCCACTTCCACTAGTTGATTTTAGTGGTATTACCGCTGATTTGGCTATAATGAAAACTGATGCCATAGCCAATGGTTTTTGGCGGTCAGGTTCAGACAAAAGTGGTTATCATCTAACTTTAAAAAATAATAATACTTTTGATTTAAAAAAGGTAAAAAAACTTATTTCTGATTGTTCTGGTACGGCCTGGAGTATTGACACGGAAGATTCTGGTGATAATTATCCTATGCCGAATAATGGAATAATCTTTTTGGAAGATAATGTTTGGGTGGATGGACAAATAAATGGAGCTCGTCTGACAATTGTGGCTGCGGTTTTGCCGTATGAAATTGCCACTAGCAAAAATATCACCATTAATAATGATTTGCTTTATACTAATTATGATGGTACTGATGTTATTGGTTTAATTGCTCAAAATAATATTAATGTAGGCCTTCGTAGTGAGGATGATTTAAAAATTGATGCTGCTTTAATTGCCCAAAAAGGCCGAGTAGGAAGATTTTATTATACTAGTGGTTGTTCCTCCACTTATTATAAAAGGCAAACGATTACTCTTTATGGAATGATTGGCACAGCCTTACGTTACGGTTTTGCATTTACAGACGGTACTGGTTATCAAATTCGTAACTTAAATTATGATGCTAATCTGCTTTACGCTCCACCACCCAGTTTCCCATTAACTTCTGATCAATATGTTACTCTGTCTTGGGAGGAAGTGAAATAATCTTCATTTCTCTTCCCCTCCTTAGTTAAGGAGGGGCTAGGGGCGGTTGTGTTAAATATTATCCATCACGGAGTAGATGGGGGTGACCATGGAGAGAGCGAAAAAACCGACAGCGGCGCCGATAATGACCATTAAGACAGGTTCAATAATAGTAGATAAATCTTTGGTCCTTTCTTCTACATCATTTTCATAGAAAACCGCCACCTCACCGAGCATAGATGCCATATTTCCCGTCTCCTCTCCCACACTCATCATTTCACCAACAAAAGTTGGATATAAATCGGGGTTCCTCATAAAAACACTGGAAATATTTTCTCCTTTTTCTACAATGGTCGCCGCCTCCTCTAAAATCTGACGATAATAATAATTATTAACAATGCCCTTAGTAATAGCGATTGACTGTGCAACAGGCACCCTGGCCATTAACAAAGATGAAAGTGTCCGAGCAACGCGTGCGGCATTAGCTTCCTTAATTAAATCTGCGATCAACGGTAATTTAATAACTATTTTATCTCGGGTCCTTTTACCAAGAGAGGTTTTAAGAGAAAAATATAGGCCAAAAGAGATAGCCAGGATAATTAAAATCGTCAAAAACCAATGACCAGTAAGAAAATCACTAATAAAAATAATTAATTTGGTACTGGCGGGCAATTCTGTATTTAATTCCCTAAAAGTTTCCACAATTCCCGGAACCACAAAAATAAACATTAAAATTCCGACCACAATCATAACAGAAATAATTACAGCTGGATAAATCATTGCACCCTTAACCTTTTTTTGTAAACGATAAGTTTTATCCATTTGCAAAGCCACATTTGCCAAGGCGTCAGATAGACCACCGCTTTCCTCGCCCGCTTTTGCCATAGAAACAAAAAGGTTGGAGAAGATATTAGGGTAAATTTTTAAAGCCTCACTTAAGGTTTTACCTTTTTTAATTTCCAAATTAATTCCCTCCACTATGGACTTAAAACGTGGGCCATTACTTTGCCGTTCAATAACCGTCAGAGCCCGACTTAAAGATAAACCGGCTTTCATCATGGCCGATAAATTCCTGGCAAAAGCAATTTTCTGGGCCATGGATACTCGATTTAAAAAACCAAACGAATTCAAAAAATAATTTTGCCACTTCGCTTTATTTAATTCTTCCGCCGAAATTAGCATACTACCTTCAGCCTTAAGTTCATTATATAGACTAAATTTGTTTTGCGACTCCAAAACTCCCTCATAACGCTGACCATTATTTTTTATCGCTTTAAATTTTAATTTCATATTATTCGGAAATAACTCTTAGGACTTCCTCAATTGTAGTAATACCTTGTGCCGCTTTGAAAATTCCGTCTTCAATCATCGTCATCATCCCCTCTTTTTTAGCCTGTTCATTAATAACGTTATCTGGTTCGCCACGTACGACCAAATCTTTAATCGCCTGAGACATTTTCATAACTTCATTAATACATACTCGCCCACTATAACCATCTTTCGCTTCGGCTGATTCTTTTGGTTTATAAAATGGGATTGTTTCTAGAGTTTCTTTATCCCCAATAATTTTTTCTTTTTTCAAAAATTTTAATACGCTGTCTAGATCAATCGCCTTTGACAAAGATCCAATTTCTGACTTTGATAAGAAATATTTTTCTTTATTTCCATGTAAACGTCTAATTAATCTTTGGGCGATAACTACTTTTGTAGTAGAGACAATTAAAAAAGGCTCAATTTTCATATCAATTAAGCGAGGCATGGCACCAGCTGCTGAATTAGTGTGCAAAGTAGAAAGCACCAAATGACCAGTTAAAGCCGCATTGATCGCTAAAGAAGCTGTTTCATTATCTCGAATTTCACCAACCATAATAATGTCTGGATCTTGTCGAACAAGAGAACGAAGGCCGTTAGCAAAAGTAAAACCAATTTCTGGCTTAACCTGTGTTTGATTTATTCTATCCATTTGATATTCCACTGGATCCTCAATGGTAGAAATATTTACATTTGCCGTATTCAAAAGATCTAATAGTGTATACAGGGTTGTAGTTTTACCAGAACCGGTGGGACCAGTCGTTAAAATCATACCAGTAGTTTGTTTGATTGCTTCATGCAAAATTTCCAGAGCTTCCCCATGAAAGCCCATTGCTTCTAAAGTAAATCCTGAAGCATTTTCCCGCAATAAACGCATGACGGCTTTCTCTCCAAAGTAAGTTGGTAAAATAGATACGCGGAAAGAAACATTCTCATCGGCTACCTCAACTTTAAATCTCCCGTCTTGTGGCAAACGCTTCTCATCTAATTTCAAATTAGCTAAGACTTTAATTCGGGCGATAATGCTAGACGCAACACTTTTTGGTAAAACCATAGCATCATGCAGGATACCATCAATACGATAACGAATTAATAATTCATTTTCCAAAACTTCAATATGAATATCGGAAGCATTTTGTAAAATTGCGTGTTTGAGTAAAGTATCCAGAATTCTCACCACGGGTAAATCCTCGGCCATCTTTTTTAAATCTTCCCCAGCTTGATTCATCATTCCCGTATTACTTCCACCACGACCCTCAATCAAATTTTTTAGAGCGGTCGCATCTTTTTGAATAATATCTCCAAACTCAGCACGTAAACTTTTTTGATATTGCAACAAAGCGCTTTTAATTGATTCACTGTCAGTTAAGCGTGGTAAAATCTTTAATCCGACTTTCTTTTTAATAAATTCGATGGATGATAAATCTTTAGTATCTAACATCGCTACCTCCAAAGTATCCCCGACTCTTCTAAAAGCTATGGCATTATTTTTCCTTGCTACCGGCTCTGGGATTAAAGCTAAAACATCAGCATCAATTTTTTGATCTTTCAAACTAACAAAGGGAATACCAAGCACATATGCTTCAGCGCGACGAAAATCGTTTTCGCTAATTTTGCCATTATTAATTAGAACGTGACCAGCTGTTAATTTTCCCTTACTTTTTAATGCCTCGGCAATGGCTCCATTATAATCAGCTTCCGTAATTAAACCGGAGTCCAATAAAAATTCTTTTAATTGCTTTTCTTGAACGATCATTTGCTTTACCTGTCTAAATTTTAGCTGATAAGGTTTGTAATAATGTTTTTCTTAAATAACTTCTACCCCAACCAGTCTTTAAATATTGTTCTCTTGCAAAAGCGTCATGCTTATTTATAAACCCTTCATAATATATCAAAACAAGCGGGGTTCTTTTTGCAGTCGCTACTACCTTTTTAGAATTATGCATTACAAACCTTCTCTTTAAGTCGTTAGTACAACCAGTATATAACCATGAATCTTTTTTACTTCGTAATACGTAGACGTAATGCATACTTCAGCTAAAACTTTGACAGGTTAATTATACCGCAAATTCTTTTTGATTACTATATCTCCTGAGATCCTCCCCCAGTTTGAACAATAGTTATAGTACCGGTACAAGTACCGTATTTATTAGCACTAAGATCCGTCTGTTTAAAAGTAATATTTTTTACCCCGACCGTCGTAAAGATTTTAGGCCAAGGGTTATTGCCGGAAACAAAGTCTCCATCATTCACGGACCATGAATTTACGCAAGTTGGACAAAGTGAAGAAGTCTCTGCGGTTAAATTAACCATAGTATTTACATTCACCGGACTAGAAAGATCAGAACTTATTGCAGTACAATCAAGCTCAGGATTGTGCTCGGGGTCAATTGGCTTTAAAACGAAACAAGAAACATCATCGGTGATTATCGTATCATCAGAACCAAGACAATCCCAAATATAAGTTGTGTCTGTTTCTGCTGGATTTGCCGGTGTTCCAGGGGAACAAGTGTTCCGGCCAGAGTCACAAACTCCGTTAAATTCTTCATCACAATCTCCTATACAAACACCACAATTGTCAGTGCAAGTCTCTCCACCGTTAGTTACTGATCCATAACAATTAACAGAAGTAGTAGCTGTCCCAGAAGTAACTAAAACAGTAGCTTGCTTAGTACCGGTGGCCACATAGGTCTTTGCTAAAGAATCACCTGTTCCACTTAATCCATCAGTTCCGCTCCAAGAATAAGTCGGTGTAACCGTTCCACCAGTAGACGTCGCGATCCAATTCACGGTATATGGAGGATCATTAACTGGATTGGGGGTACCGTAACAAGAAGCGGTGAGATCTTCTTCCTCTTCACAAGTATCTTTGTAAAAATCCATTTCATCGATCCTCCAACGAATTGCTGGCGCCGGCACAACAGCAAGAGAACTAACGGTGATATTAGAAATCATTTTAGGGTTTGGTAGATTTATTTCTATTGGCGCACTTTGACCTGGCCCTCGATAAATCTCTGTACCGTCAGAAGTAGTTACCTTCATTAACGGGGGATAATCTTGACCTGCACCATGTTTAATAACTACTTTTGATATTTTTTGAGGAGTATTAAAAGTAAAAGAAACATCACACAACTTTGAATCTCCTATATTATTACATCCTCCCTCAGCACAGCATTTACTGCTCCAACCTCTCAATGTATCACCATCTATAGCACAACAAGGTAAAGTCTTCCCGACCGAAGAGGTATAGCAAGCGTAAGACTGATCCGGAGATGGGCAGGTACCTCCTGAATTGGAAAAATATGGGGTGATTAATTCTAAACTCTTTGTAATCGGGACTTGACTACAACTTGATTCGCAAGAAACTGAACATGGGCCACCACAATCAATTCCAGTTTCACCTTGATTCTGAATACCATCAACGCAAGAGAGGCAACCTTCATCAATTTGTCCGTTACAATTATCATCAATTCCATTACGACAAACTTCTGAAGGATTTTTGCAAGTCCAATATCTAACAGAGCCATTATCACAATATCGTCTTTCTAGACCAGAGACTTTATTTGGATCAGCGACCGTATTTGTTCCGGGCTTAAAACAGGCCCCACCTTTTTCTGGTATTATCTCAGCATTATTTCGACACTGACCAATTGTGGGTGCAACCATTTCAGTAACACCAGCAAGACCACACTCTGCACTATTTCCAATATCATCTTCTGAATGATCAAATTTACTATTATAATTAATATCAACAGATTTGGTACAATTTCGAACGAGATCAGGAGTTGCTGGGCAAATTGATAAATCACTAAAATTAAGAGCTGTGGCTTCTTGGATTCCATTACTATCATTACAAATACTCCAATCTTTAACACTGACCGGACATGATTCGGCCGAAACATCGGTGGCCATTGATAAAGCTGAAACAATTAAGATAAAACCAAATAAAAATAATGATAATTTTTTCATTTTTTTAATTAATAATTGAATCTGGTAAAGATTGACCTTTATGTTGTTCAATAAAATTATTACGATCTTGAATTAAGTTAAGACAATTTTCTTTAGTGCTCGTCGCGATAATTTGACTACAAAGTGTCGGGTCAAAGGTCTTTGGGATTTGATTGTAAATAATCATATCTTTTAAAATGATCTGACAACTTTTAATTTTTACCTCTTCGTTCAAACAATCACAACTATCAATTTTGCCAGAGGCAATGACTGATTCAATATTTAAATATGGATCGCAAATCTTGGGTTCTTTATTTACCAACCAATAAGACACAGATACAGCAATTAAAACTAAACACATAACGATTAAACTGATCCACAGAATTTTCTTATTCATTTTTTTAATAAAATTAGATTAATAAATTTACCCGGTAAAGTTTTTATTTAATAAAAATTTTTATGGGTAGCTTTTTAGCTTAGATTAATTATACCACATACAAGCTTGACCCGGTAGTAGATCTTGTGGATAACAAGATTCACTACCGGGTTGACAGCAAGTAAAGATTTGCTATACTCCTTGATAAGGATGTTGGTTCGCTTGAAAGCGAACCCTTTTTATTAAAAAATCGTTATAATTAAATAATATCATGGTTGACTTAAAGGTTCTCAATGCAGTTTTAGAACAATTAGAGCAAGAAAGGGGTATTCCTAGAGAAAAAATGCTAGAGGCTATTGGCTTATCTTTAGCAACCGCTTATAAGAAAGAGTATGGCAAAAGAGGCCAGATTATTCGGGCTAAATTTGATTTAAATAGTGGTAAAACTGAATTTGAACAAGTAAAAGAAGTCGTAGAAAAAGATAAAGTCGTGATGAGAGAGGAAGGAGAAATAGAAGATAAAAAAGAAGGAAAAGAAAATGTAGAAGATGAAGTAATTTATTTTAATCCCGAACATCATATTTTTCTTGAAGATGCGAAGAAAATTAAGAAAAATGTCGAAGCCGGTGAAGAAATTGTCTTTCCGCTAGAAACTAAAGACGATTTTAGCCGAATTGCCGCTCAAACAGCTAAACAAGTCATCATTCAAAAATTACGCGAGGCTGAAAAGGTATCGGTCTTTAGTGAATATGGTAAAAAAGAAGGTGAAATCGTTACTGGAACAGTTCAAAGAATGGAACGTGGAAATATTTTTATTGATATGGGCCGAGCAACCGCAATTTTACCTTATGAAGAGCAAATCCCCGGTGAAAAATATAAACAAGGAGAGAGAGTGCGTGCTTATCTTTATCGAGTAGAAGAAACCCCGAAAGGAATCTTTCTTAAACTATCACGTTCTCATCCAAAATTTTTGGAAGAATTATTTAAAATTGAAGCACCAGAAATGGCTAGTGGCACAGTGTTGATGAAAGCTGTCGCGCGTGAAGCAGGATCTCGTTCAAAAGTCGCAGTCCAATCAATTGATGATCATATTGATCCAGTCGGTTCCCTCGTTGGACAAAGGGGCGTACGTGTCGCCACGGTTATGAGTGAATTAGGTGGAGAAAAAATTGATATTATTGAATGGTCTGATGATCAGAAAAGATTTATTGAAGATGCTCTGTCTCCCGCTAAGGTTTTAAGCATTGAAACAGAAGACCTAGAAAAGAAGGCTGTTGTTGAAGTATCACCAGACCAACAGTCCTTAGCTATCGGTAAAGGAGGCCAGAATGTTCGTCTGGCTGCCAAATTAACCGGTTGGAAGATAGACATCCATTCAACTGATATATCTACAGTGGAAGAGAAAGTCGAGGATTAAGTTTAAGCTATCTTAGCTTTTACTTCATATAAGATGTATAATAAACACTAGAGATAGTCTCTCTAGTGTTTATTATTTTATTAAATAATTAAAAAAATTATGAAAAAACAAATATTTATTGGCGTCATCGTGTTATCATTAATTATTCCAATTTTATCTTCAGCTAAAGCTGATGTGGCTCAAACAGAAAATAAGGGAATTAAAATAGAGAATCGCGAGCAAAAAATGGAAAATATTATGGTTCGAGCTAGTACAACACAGTTACAGTTGGAAAATAGAGAAAATATTATGGAAAGGATACGAGCTAGAATTGCTTCCTCAACGGCATCAACATCTGGGAAAAAAATGGAGCAATATAATGTAAGATTACAAAAACAATATGAGCAAAGAGAAAGAGCTAGAGAAAGATTACTGGGAAAAGAAACAAAGATAATAGAAACGATCGGGAAAATTGCTGATAAAATAGCCGAAAGAATAAATATTTTAGAAGCAAAGGGATTAGATATGGCAGTAGCTAGTGCTAAGTTAATTGAGGCTGATACAAAAATTGCTGAATTAACAAACGAAGCAAATGATTTAAGCTCTCTATTAGAAACTGAGATAACTGAAGAAAATAAAGAAACTTTATTCCAAGAGATTAGAGCGTCTCAAGTGATAATTAGAGATTTAGCTAGGGCAACTCATGCCTTATTGGTCGACACAATAAAAGAGATAACAAAAGTATTACCAAAAAATAATTAATTAAATTTATGGAAAACGAAACAATAAATACAACTAATAATTTACCAACCGAATCAAAATCAAGTGGTTGGGGTGCACTTATCGGAGTTATTATTATCATTATTCTCTTAATTGCTGGTGGCTGGTATTTTATTAGTAATAGAGTTGAAAAAATACAAGAACAAAAGGAGGCTAATGAAGTTTTAGATGTCAGTACTGGCTCTTCAACAGAAGTTGAAGATATTCAATCTGACTTAGATAATCTTAATCTAGACGCTTTGAACTTGGAATAAATTCTACCTTGTTAAATTTAATTTTAACTTATAAGTATCTTCTGATTTTTCCCTTCGCAATTGTTGATGGAACAACAACATCTTTAATCTGTGGTTTCTTTATTTCTTTAGGTACTTTAAATTTTGTTTGGGCATATTTAATTTTACTTTCTGGTGATTTATTTCCAGATATTTTTTTATACTGCGTCGGCCGATATAGTAGTGAAAAGAATTTCATAAAAAAATATGGGGTAAAAATATTTGCAACTGCCAACCTCCATAAGACATTAGAGCATCTCTGGAATAATCATGGAATAAAAACTTTTATTTTTACTAAGTTATCTTATGGTATGGCTATCCCCTTTTTAATTAGTGCCGGCCTAATTAAATATCCAGTAAAAAAATATTCGGCCATGTGTTTGATTATCTCAGCAATAAAAGCTTTCATAATCATAATGATTGGTTATCACCTTGGCAGTTCCTATAAAATCGCCAGCCATTATATTGAATATTTTTATATTGTCATGGCGGTAATCTTTATCTTAATTATTATTTTTTATTTCCTTCTCAGTAAAAAAATAGAGAAAAAAATTCAAGCCCTTGAAAAAGAAGAAGAAATTCGCTAGACTCAAGGAATGAAAAAATATAAAATTTTAAAGTCCAAGGACTTAGCTGATTCAGAGGTAGAAATAGAGTGCGAATTAGAAGTGGAAACAGTTTTGGCTCAACGGGCTAAAGCTATTGCTAAATTCCAAAAAAATTTAACCTTACCGGGTTTCCGACCAGGTCATGTGCCAGAAAATATTCTACTTAAACAAGTCGGTGAATTAAATTTATGGAATGAAATGGCCGAACAGGCTATTAATGAATCTTTTGGAGAAATCTTGGCTGAGACCAAAACTAATTTCATCACCATGCCCCAAATTCAAATTACCAAACTGGCACAAAACAATCCAGTGCAATTTAAAATTATCGGCCCCGTCATGCCAGAAATAAAGTTAGCTGATTATAAAAAAATCGCCAAAAAAGAAAATGGGGAGAAAGCCGAGCCCGCCGAAGCCACTGATAAAGAATTGGAAGAGACCATTGAAGAGATTAGAAAAAATTATGCCTTAAAAAATCACACTCATGCCGAAGGAGAAAAGCATGATGATAAAGAAAAATTAGATTTGCCAGAGGTGAATGAAGAGTGGGTCAAAAAACTCGGAAAATTTGAAACCGTAGAAAATTTCAAAAATAAAATCCGCGAAGGGATAAAGAAGGAAAAAGAATTCAAAACCAAAGATAAAAAAAGAATGTCGATTATCGAAAAGATTTTAACCGACACCAAGGTGGTAATGCCTAAGATTCTAGTGGAAGGTGAACTCCGAAAAATGCAGGCTCAATTTGAGGACGACATTACTCGCGCTGGATTGAAGATAGATGACTATTTAAAACATTTAAAAAAGACGAGGGAAGATTTGGCCAAGGAATGGATGCCTGATGCTGAGAAACGAGCAAAAGTTCAGCTTATTATTACCAAAATCGCTCTAGAAGAAAAAATTGAAGCCGATCCAGAACAAGTTAAAAAAGAAGTGGAAAATCTCTTAAAGGTTTACAAAGAGGCTAAAGAAGACCGTACCAAGGCCTATGTCGAAATGATGCTCGTCAATGAGAAGGTATTTGAGTATTTGGAAAATTTAAATTAAAAAATACTTAATCATTTAGACCCTTCCAGATGGCTACTATTGCCGCGGTTTCGGCACGAAGAATATTTGAGCCAAGAGAGAGAATCTTAAAATTATTTTGTTTAAATAGATTTACTTCAGCTTCGCTCCAGCCTCCCTCTGGTCCAACAAACACGCAAACATCTTTGGGGCTCTCCTCCTCATTAGATAAGGAGGGGCTAGGGGTGGTTGAGGTGTGAAACACCACTCCCACCCTGCCCTCTTTTACCACCTGTGAAACGGCTTCTCCCAAACTTACAATGTCACAAACCTTCGGTAGGGTCACTCGCCCACTTTGTTCACTCGCTTCTTTCACAATTTTATTTAATCTTTCTAAATTTAAATCTTTTTTTTCTGATCGTTCAGAAATAATTGGATGAATTTCTGCCACACCAATTTCCGTACATTTTTCCGCAGCTAATTCAAAGTTATTTTTTTTAATTAGTGACAAAAATAATGAAATATTTTTGTCCCGCAGATCTTTAGCGAAATGGGATAGAATTTTTAAACTTAATTCTTTTTTAGAAATCAAACTAATTTCTGCTTCATATTCAAAACCACTACCATCAAACAAAATTACTTTATCCCCAACTTTAAACCGAAAAACATTCAGAAACTGATGAATTAACTCCTTGTCGGAGATAATGATTTCCTTCTGTTCCCCTATCTTTTGTTCAATATAAAATCTATGTAATCTCATGTGAAACATTATTGCATAATTTCCACTTTTAATATAGACTTTATTTATGTCATATTTAATCCCAACAGTTATAGAAAAGTCACAAAATGGCGAACGCGCCTACGATATTTATTCGCGCTTATTAAAAGAAAATATTATTTTTCTTGGTGGAATAATTGATGATGACACTGCCAATATTATTATCGCCCAACTTTTATTTTTACAAAGCGAGGACTCAAAAAAAGATATTAAAATTTATATCAACTCCCCCGGTGGTTCTGTCACTTCCGCTCTCGCGATTTTGGATACAATGAATCATATTAAAAATGATGTTTCCACAGTCTGTGTTGGTATGGCCGCCTCGGCTGCCGCCCTCCTCCTCTCCGCTGGCAAAAAAGGCAAGCGCTATTCCCTACCAAATTCCGAAATTATGATTCATCAGCCAATAGGCGGCGCCCAAGGCCAAGCTTCTGATATTGAAATCACCGCTAAACAAATAGTGAAATTAAAGGCTAAATTAAGCCAAATTATGGCTAACAATACCGGCAAAACACTAGCTCAAATCGAAAAAGACGCCGACCGCGACTACTATATGTCTGCCGATGAAGCCAAAAAATATGGTATCGTGGACAAAGTCTTGCAATAAAAGAAAAAATAAGGTAATATAAATAAGTTACTAATTAATTTATATGACCCTGTTTTTTATCCATTTGAAATCAAAATATTTAGCGCTTGGGCAAAATCTGCCTTTATTAAATTTTCCTATGGGAAATTAATAACTTTGTTTTCAATCACATAAAAAGCGGAGCATATTCGCAAATTTATGTCATTAAAAATTGTATTTTTGTTAGCCGGTGTGGCGGGTCTAATTGGCATCGCTCTTGGTTATTTCTTGCGTATGATTATTTCCCTAGGTAAGAGAGGCTCTATGGAGCTGGAGATAAAGGGAATGATGCTTCAAGCTAAGGAGGAAGCAAAAAAGGTTATCTTGGAAGCAGAGAATAAAGCGGTTGAGACCTTAAAAGATATAAAAAGAGAAGCAAAAGAAAAAGAGGATGCAGCTAAAATTGTTGAGGCTCGCTTAATCAAAAAAGAGGATCTTTTGGATCAAAGACAAATTGATATTGATAAAGAAGTAGAAAATATCAAAAAGAAAATCGATGAGATAAAAGAGATTAGGGCCAAAACGGATAAAATTGAGGAAGAAAAACTTCAGCAATTAGAAAAAATTGCTAATTTAAGTGTGGAGGAAGCAAAACAAGAAATTTTGAAGTCCACAGAAAAAAAATATGAGGAAGATATTCTATCTCGTATTCAAAAACTAGAAATGTTTGGTGAGGAAAAATATGAGGCCAAAGCTAAAGAAATTTTGACTACCGCGATTCAAAGATTGGGTAATTCTGTCGCATCTGATGTAATGTCTACCATTGTAAATATTCCATCCGATGAAATGAAGGGAAAAATTATCGGAAAAGAAGGAAAAAATATTAAAGCATTTGAAAGGGCAACGGGGGTAGAAGTTTTAGTGGATGATACTCCAGGCGCTGTAACTATTTCTTCTTTCGATCCTGTGCGCCGACAAGTCGCTCGTGTTGCTTTGGAAAATTTACTTATTGATGGCCGTATTCAACCAGTAAAGATTGAAAAATTGGTTGAGGAAGCCAAATTAAGTATTAATAAAATTATTAAGGAAAAAGGTGAGGCCGCCGCTTATGAGTGTGGGGTTTTCAATATGGATCCACGTATTGTGGCTATTCTGGGACGTCTACATTTCAGGACTAGTTTTGGTCAAAATGTTTTACAACATTCTATCGAAATGGCTCATATTGCTGGTATGATTGCCGAAGAAATGGGTGCTAATGTGGCGGTCGCCAAAGCTGGTGCCCTCTTACATGATATTGGTAAGGCAGTGGATCATGAAGTTGCTGGAACACACGTGGAAATCGGTAAAAGAATTTTGCAAAAATTCGGTGCGAGTGAAGATATTATCAAAGCCATGCAAAGTCATCATGAGGAAACCCCTTATGAAACCGTTGAATCTATTATTGTACAAGTCGCTGATGCTATCTCTGGTAGTCGTCCAGGTGCACGCCGAGATAATATTGAAAATTATATTAAAAGATTACAGGAACTTGAGGCCTTAGCCAATTCTTTCAAGGGCGTAGAAAAATCATATGCCCTACAAGCTGGTCGTGAAGTGCGTGTCTTTGTTACCCCTGAAGATATTTCCGACCTAGAGGCCAAAGAACTCGCTCATGATATCGCTGCCAAAATCGAAACTGATCTAAAGTATCCAGGCGAAATCAAGGTGAATGTGATAAGGGAGCTCCGAGTTATAGAATACGCAAGATAAAATACCAGCTTTTGTCAAGTTTTTCCCCCTCTTGCCCTTTATTTATAAGGGTATATAATGAAATGGTATAAATAAGGTCGAAAAATTATTAAAAGTTTGCTTGCTCGCGCGAGCAATTAATCTCTCGATGAAAACTCGAGACAAGTAAATAATATGAATAAACAAGCAATTGTAGAAGCCGTACATGGCATTCTAAATACTACAAAAGTTCAAGCTGAACAAATTGTGGATAAGGTTTTTGATTCAATCGTCGCTACTTTGAAGAAGGGTGAGGAGGTATCGGTCGCTGGACTTGGTATCTTCTCAGTCAAGCAAAGAGCCGCTCGAGATGCTAGAAATCCTCGAACTGGTGAGACCGTTAAGGTCGCCGCCATGAAGGTTCCTAAATTCCGCGCCGCTAAGGCCTTGAAGGAAGCGGTTAAATAAGAAAAGTATAAGTATCTGGTATAAGTATTTAGTACAAATACAAATATCAAACAAAAACCATTCGCCTGATTAGGCGAATGGTTTTTGAATTCTCAAATAGAAATAGGACCGGCCACCACTGGCTCGGTCCTATTCAGTACAAACAAAGAAAAGTTCCTCCTTCTCCTGCCCTCCAACGACAGTCTTCAGCTTTACGGGGATCTTGAAGATCTCCTGAACATCTTTCCGTTCCAAAAAAGCTTTTGTACCATATCTGACAAGCACCTGTTCCTGAGTTCCAGGAATTACTACAGCCTCATTACTTTCCCCCATGGAAAGAGCAATTTTAGCAGCTTCTTCAGCTACTTCTGGGGCAAGTGTAAAACCCATAAGGGCCTCGCTTTCTTGTTTTTCATTTTTGATCATTTCCATATAATATATTAACAAATTAATTATTAACTGTCAATTTTGTTCTTAATTTTTTAATAACAGCTCTAACCATTGATTCATCGGAAGTTAAAATTATATCTCGTCCATTTTTAGTAATATGATATGGGCCTCGCTCCCCGGGCTCTGGTTGACCAAAAAATCTTGCGGACGCTCCAAAATCGATCACATAAACTTGCCCGGTTTCTTTATCAACCATAATATTTCCTTCGTGCAAATCTCGATGATAAATATTTTTTTGATGCATTTTTTCTACAAAATCCATCAGATCTTTTTGAAAATTTACTAAATCAAAATTAGCTGGCAATTCAGCTCGCCCTTGTAATATATCATCAATACTAACTGCTGGTAGGGCTTCCATCATTAAAAAATCATGTCCGTTTTTATCATCATCCTCAAAGGCTGAATAAACTACTGGTACTCTAGCCTTTGTTGGTAACCTTTTGAGATCAGCTAAAAATTTTTCTTCCTTGGCTGGTGCTAAATAGAAACCAACGCCAGATATTTGCTCTGGCTTTTTAAAAATTTTAATACAAATCATCTCTTTAAAATTAAGAAAAGAAACATGAGCCGTCCTTCCTTCCCCAAGTCTAGAGGTGGTATCCATTAATAAAGACTATACTTCTGCCTCATGACCACGAAGCACGTCTTTAATATATTCATCATACTCTGGATTAGTCACCATTTTCTCTGTTTCAAATGTCATAATTTTTATTTTAATTTAAGTGCGGGCGGCGGGAGTCGAACCCGCGACACCAGTTTGGAAAACTGGAGTTTTACCGTTAAACTACGCCCGCATTTTACCCCGAAAGAACCCTCATATTATACATAAAAAGTCGATAAATAAAAGTGGTTAGATACCCTTAGCAATTTTAAGAACTTCATCAAAATTATCATCCTTCTCTACTTTCTTTCGGCGAATAAAAGAGCACTTCTCACAACGATAAGTTAAAAAATATTCTCCATGTTCCGCGTCCACTCGAATTGGTCGCATCATTCCCTGACAATCAGAAGCACGGTCACCAGGATTCAGGTCCACATGTTTGCTCCATAAACATTTTGGGCAATGATTAGTATAGCCATCCCCTATCACCTTAGCCCCGCAGTGTTCACAAATAAAATCTTCTACTGTCTTTTGAAAAAGTTTACCCATGCAATGATTATAACCCTTGGTTAGGATTAGAGAAAATAGTTTTAGCTAAACCCTTAACGTCTTGAACAAAGAATTCTAATTCTCTCATAGAGAATTTAGGCAAACCACCAGGTTGAACTGTTCCATAATCTCTAGATATCTCAGTATATCTTTTTCGTTTTTCTATCTCTGATGTTTCATTATAAAAATCATTCATATCACCATCTTCTAAAGATTTTCGTAATCTCATATACCACTCCAGTTCATTAATCACCCTAGATAATTCTTCCTCTCGAGTTTTGTCATCCTTGCCCCCATTCCAAACTCTTATCTTTATTTCTGCTAAATAATCTTTGGTCAAGGGCGACCGCTCATCATTATTATTTAATGTTTCCATACCCCCTATTCTTCCATAAAAAAGAAAGAAAAGAAAGGCGCCGGGATACGTGAATACACATTTGACCTCGGCTAAAACGGGAATTTTGAAACTTACAGTTTCAGTACAGGTTTCCCATTTTTTCGTGATAAGAATCACTTAAAAATATGGGAGAACTTTTTCAAATCCCTAAAAATGCTTAGTCGCATTTTTACGCCCAGCAAATTAAAAACGGCCTTAATGCCGTTTAAATTTGTCGGGGCGCCGGGATTTGAACCCGAACTGCATGCTCCCAAAGCATGTATGCTACCGTTACACCACGCCCCGATATATTTACTAACTAAAAGATATTAGCATAGTTTTCTAATATCTCAAACTACAATATTATATCCTCCAGCCAATTCACCTTAGCTTGCATGGTTTTGAGGTCCAAATATACGGTCATCACATCAAATTGCCAGTCGGGATTGCCCCGCTGTCCAAGCAAATACGTCTGAATTACTCGGCTTAATCTTTTCAATTTCCACGGGTGCAAATTATCCTCCGGCCTATAATTATCCTCTTCATATCCTTTTCCATCATTTTTAGCCTTAATATACAGCATATGAGACACCGACTTTACTTCAATAAAGTGCAACTTCTCATTTTTTCTAGAAATGATGTCAATTTCTCCCCATTTCTTTAAATAATTCTTCTCCACAATCTCAAAACCACGTTTCACAAGAAACTTACAAGCCATATTTTCCCCCAAATCCCCCATTTTTCTCTTTTCTGTCCGATTATCTTGTTTAGTATCTCCTTTTTGTTTCATGTGTAACTATATTTTTCTCAAAGCTATCTCAAACCAACTTTGCCCCCTAATATCTTGTACATTCTTATAAACCACAAAAAACTTATATGGGCAAAGTTTTTCAATATCCTCTGGTTTATAAAAATAATAATATTTCTCATCCCCTAAATTCGTTATTTTTTCTTCTTTATACTCCCCATATTTGGTTGAAATATATAAAATACCCCCAGTTTTAAGGCTTTTATAACATTTCTCAAGAAGACTCTCTAACTCCTCCCGTTTCATGTGTAACATTGAAGCAAAACTAAATATTACTCCAAATGTTTCAGTTTCATATGAAACATCTCTTATATCTTTCACGTGAAACTCCCCTTCAAAAACTTTCTGCTTAGCTAACTTAACTAAACCTTCTGAGGCATCAATTCCCAAATAATTCCCCTTCCCCACTTTAGAAATTATATATTGAGCGTCTCTTCCATTTCCGCAACCAAGTTCCAACACTTTATTTGATCCACTTTCATTTAATTTCAATGCCCGATCAATATCCTCAAATCTAACGCCATAACTATTAAATTTATCTGCGTAAAACTGCGGATTTTTATCATAGGCTTCTACCGTTTTCTTATTTTTGTCTTTTTCGATCATGTTTGTTTCACGTGAAACGTTTATTTGCTATTTATAAGACATTTAGTCTGTTTCTTAGTTTTGTCTGTTTAAAATATCTATATTCTGAGCCGTATTTTAGTAAAAGACTAAATTTTAAGACAAAAACTGACATTTTTGATGATTTTCTAAAAGACGTCTTTTATACACATATACACATAGTTATCCACATTTTATGAACTCTTTGACCTTTATAAAATAAGCCTTTTGGACGAAAAACTATCTGTAGAGATGTTAAATTGTGTCGAAATTTTATCTATCAAAATTTGTAATGTCTGTTAGAAAAAATTAACGCTGGTGCGGGCAGGGAGAATCGGACTCCCGTCTGATCCTTGGCAAGGACCTGTTCTACCACTAAACCATGCCCGCTTTTTGAAAGAACAAAAGTATCATATCAAAAAACTAAAACTCCTGCAAATTTGTGCGCCCCCGGCAGGACTCGAACCCACAATACGACGTCCGAAGCGTCGCGTGATATCCATTTCACTACGGGAGCAATAAGCATATAATACATTATATTAGCTAAAAATCAAAATTTATACTAAAATAACAAGATATGACACCCGATCAATATGAAATAAAGAAACTAGAGATCCCAAAAGAGGTCTTAGAAGCTTCAAAAACCTTGAAAAATAACGGTTTTGAGGCATATTTGATTGGTGGTTGTGTGCGAGATATTTTATTAAATAGAAAGCCAAAAGATTGGGATCTTACTACAAATGCCAAGCCAGAAGAAATTATTTCTATTTTCCCTGATACTTTTTATGAAAATAATTATGGAACGGTTGGTGTAGTTTTTGATAATACTACTGATGAAAGTTTAAAGGTAATTGAAGTTACACCCTATCGTTTGGAATCAGAATATTCCGATAATCGCCGACCAGATCATGTCACTTTCAGTGAAAAATTAGAAGATGACTTACAAAGACGTGACTTTACAATTAATGCTATCGCTTTAAATATTGAACAAAATAAAAAGGGAGAAATAGTCGGCAAATTTTTAGATTATTATAAAGGACATTCTGATCTAAAGGACAAGATAATACGAACAGTTGGTAGCCCTACTGAACGTTTTCAGGAAGATGGCTTAAGAATATTACGTGCAATAAGGATTTCTACTGAAATTGGCTTTAAAATTAATGAAAATACCGAAAAAGCCATAAAAAGTAAAGGAAATCTCCTAAAAAACATAGCAAAAGAGCGTATTCGTCAGGAATTTCAAAGTATTATAATGTCGGAAAATCCTATGGCAGGAATTGTTTCATGTGAAAAGTTGGGTATTTTGGCATATATTGTGCCAGAATTGCGAAAAACTATCAGTATTGAGCAAAATCGCTCCCATATTTATGATGTTTGGGAGCATAGTTTGCGGGCCTTACAGCACGGTGCTGATAAAAAATACTCTTTAGAAATACGTTTGGCGGCCTTGTTTCACGATATAGGCAAGCCAGCCAGCAGAAGAAGGGATGAAAAACAAAATCTCTGGACTTTCTATGGCCATGAAGTAATTGGTTCACGTGAAACAGCTAAAATTCTCACGGAATTACGTTTCCCAAGTAAAATCATTGAAAAAGTGGCAAAATTAGTCAGGTGGCATATGTTTTTCTCGGATACTGAACAAATCACCTTATCGGCTGTCAGACGAATCATTTCACAGGTAGGGCGAGATAATGTTTGGGACCTGATGAATCTACGATCTTGCGACCGAATTGGTATGGGAAGGCCAAAAGAAAGTCCTTATCGCCTAAGAAAATACCATTCCATGATTGAAGAAGCTCTAACAGCTCCAGTTTCTGTCGCTATGCTTAAAATCAATGGCAAAAAACTGATGGATGTTACACATGAAACACCGGGACCCAAAATCGGCTATGTTTTACATGCCTTATTTGAAGAAGTTTTAGAGAATCCGGCCTTAAATACCGAGGAATATCTAAATAAAAGAAGTAAAGAATTGATTAAATTAAGTGAGAAAGCTTTGAAAAAGCTGGGGGATTCGGGAAAAGAACTAAAGGAGAAAGAGGAGGAGAAGAAAATCGAAGAAATAAGAAAGAAATACTGGGTAAAATAGTTATCCACAGGGTGTCCATTAAATGTCCTTTACAAATGTCCGATAGAAAAAGTATAATAGGTACAGACCAACACAGAAGACAATTTTTCTCCAGTCATTTGTGTTGAAGAAAAAATAGTTCTTTAACGCACAAATGATGTCTGATCAACATCACACATATCACGAAGTTCGGTAACCGAAAAATAATATAACGGAACCAGCTTCAAAACCGTTCCAAATTGTTTTTCTAAACCGACTTTTGAAAGACTACTAGGAGCGGTTTTTTGATTCCTATTTAATTATTACTTCTTAAATACGCTATAGCGTATCTTAAAATTAGAAAAATTTTTATTTTAACTGCAACCACACAGGGCAGTGGTCCGAGCCGAACATATTATCTAAAATTTTAGCAGACTTGAGGCGGGGGAGGAGGTCAGGGGAAATGAAAAAATAATCCAAACGCCAGCCGACATTGCGGTCGCGAGCGAAAGTCTTCATATCCCACCAACTATATTTCACTTCTTCAGGATGTAGATGACGAAAAGTATCAATATAACCAGTCTTTATGACCTTATCTAACCAATCCCTTTCAATGCGCAAAAAACCAGTGTGATCAGAATTTTCTTTTGGCCGAGCCAAGTCAATTTCATTATGGGCCGTATTTATATCACCAGTAAAAATAATACTTTTACCTTGCTTCCTTAACTTTTCAATATATTTTAAAAACTGATCGTAAAATTCTAATTTATATTTCAATCGAGCCGGATCTTCGCCGCCATTAGGAAAGTAGCCATTTAAGATCACCGTATCTTCCAAATAAATTGCAATTAATCTCCCTTCCTGATCCAATTTTTTCATCCCGGTTCCATACTCAATACTAAATACTTTATACTCACTACTCTTCTTAACATAAATCGCCGTTCCACTATATCCCTGACGCATTTTAGAATGATCAAAATAAGCTAAATAACCAGCCGGATTTCGGACCTCTTCGGGTAATTGTTCGGCCATCGCTTTAGTTTCCTGCAAACAAAAAATGTCTGGATCCAATTCAAATATAGAATCAAAAGCCCCTTTTTTATAAAAGGCGCGCAGTCCATTTACATTCCATGACAAAAGTTTCATATAATTTTTTACCAGACCTGATCTTTATAGGCCTCTGGATCTTGAAAACTATTAGCATAATCTAAAGCATGTACATAAATATCATCTATAGCGTTATATTTTGCTGTTAATGCTATCTTTTTGGCATAATCAAATATTTTTTGAGCAATAACAGGGTCTTTGGTACCGATTAATGCTCCTTTTTCCTTAGTGTATTGGGGATCGTCTGTGGCATTAGCTTGAGGAAAATTTAAAACGTAACCAAGCTCTTCATTCCACTGGCAGCCCATTTCAACACCATTCACGGTTTCCTGTGCAAAAAATTTATCTCCCTGATTATTTTTATTAGAATTTAAATTTGAATTTAACATAGCGATTATTATAATAATGATAATTAATATTACAATACCAAGAATACTCCATTTTCTACTTTTTGAATTATTATTTTGTTCTGAATTATCCATATCTTAATTTTTAAATTGATAATTTAAAAGCACTCTCAGGAATCGGCTCGTTAACTTTGAAAGACTTAATTGACATTTTGGCTGTCATCTGAAAATTTTGATTACCTTCCGTCTGTGACGTCGCTGACATTAAACCAGAAAGAGCAATAATATACTTTGGATGCATACAGGTCTCGGCTTCACTTGTAACATTATCATTAACAACTCGGTTTTTAAAACACGGGGAAACAAAACCAAGAATTTCTTTATTCCCTAGGTATTTCCAGGTCTTAATTTGTTCTTTCGGATAAAGAAAAGAATAGGTCTTAGGCGTTTCTGGCATTTGCATCCCATCAAAACACATGCCAGTCACACAAACTTTAACTGTTGAATAATCTACACGAAAATTTTTACCCTCATCATGCATCGTCCCAATTAAAAGATTCTCATTAAAGAGACGGCCAGCCGAGTACATATCAATTTTACCCTTATATTGATCCTGACCCCAACCAAAATTTAGATAAAACTTAAGAGTATCAATAGAAAATGGAGCATCTACTTTAGAGGATAGGGAATCGCTATAAGCTAATTCCATAACTAATGAGGTTGGCATTTCCAAACCATTTATATAGTCAGCCAACTCAGCTTCTGTAAATTTCGTTAATAAATATTCACCCATTACTGGTTCTGGTTCAGTTCTTGGGCTCGGTATTGGTTGATTATTTTTATCAAAAAACTTGCTGTACTGCCATTGACCTTCTTTTTTAAATTCAACTGGGCCAATTTTAATATCTTGAGTACCCCAGACAGCGTAGCCACAAAGACTACCGCAAGCTAGGATACAGACACAGATTAAAAACCAAACTAGTGCTATCCCTTTTTGTGTGTTTTTCATCTTTTATATTTTAAATTAAATGGTTAATAAATTACTTTTTAAGATTTTTAGTAAAAAGATCAATAAACATTTGAGTTTCTTTATTGTTAGGAATAGAAGTTGGTAAATTATTATTAGTATTAGTTGTAGAACTAGAACCTAAATTAGTTGGTATAAATTTAGAGATATCATTTAATAATTTTCCTTCTTTAAAACTTTTATAAAAATTTAGACCAATAAAAATTCCACTAGAAATTCCAAATCCTAATAGAAAGAGGAAAATTAAAAAAAAGAGACGGCCAAAAAAGGAACGCTTCTTTTTAATAGGTGTTGGATTTGTTACCACGACTGGAGCTGGGCCGTAATTAACTGGGTTAACTGGTGTTATTGGAGTAGGGGAAGTAAGTCTAAACCCTTCCTGAATATCAGCAAATAGCCATCCCTGACTAATTAGAGTTTGAGTAATAATTTCTTGCGTCTGTCCGCCAGCCAAAGCCGAGCGGATATAAGTTAGAAGTTCTTGTGTGACCATAGTCTTATAAATTAATTGATAAATTATTTTTCATAAATATAAGTATTGTCCTTATGATCAATAAACATTTGCATTCCATTTACAGATTGAGGAGTGTTAGCATACATAGCCCTTATTTCATTAATATCTTTATTAAGCATAAGATCATCATTGTCTTTATAATGAACGATAAAAGAATAATAATACTGTGGCAAAATGTTATCTCTAAGAATCTTTGTCGCCTCAACAAAAAAAGTATATCCGTAGATAACACCAGACTTATCGTCTTTTATTTGCCTAATTTGTCTCTTCTCAGCAAAAAGAGCTTTGCCTAAATCAGTATCTGATTCATAAACTTTAAACATATTCGGGGTGTCTTTCTTTTCTAAATCATTGGAAGACTTGGAAGATGTTTTATTGCAATCAAACCAATTACCTTGAGTATTCCAATCTATAGACTCTTTACATATTTGTATTGAAGCAACTCTTCCTTTAGATAAAATCTCAATAACTTGAAGGCCTGTTTGAAAAACTGACTTTGATTCAACTAAGGCGTCGGAAGAAGTGCTCCCGCGAGCAAGTAATTTCAAATCTATTACTTCTGGCCCTTGATGTTTAAAAATTTTTGTTATTGTTAAATTCTTGGCATCAAAAATTTCAGAAACTGGTGAAGACCATGTTTCTGCCACCTCAAATTCGTCGGTGGCAGTTTCTACTCTAGAATTATAATGATCAATGGTTATTTTAGAAAAATCAGAGAGATCAGCATCTTGGGAATAATAACAAAGTAGTGGATCCAAATTTTGATTATTAAAAAAGATAGAGGCTCCGATGGTTCTCTTTAGTGTATTTCTAGCACAACTATTCGTACTATCTGAAACTATTTTTGTATTATTGTTATTTTCATTATTATTTGTGGAAGAATTAGAAGGCTGTCCAAAAGAATCAAAAAAGGATTTAACATTACTTAAAGATAAATTGGAAACTAATGTATTTTGACTTTTAAAAGTCTTATATGCTCTATACACTCTGTAACCCAAGATAAGGCCAGAAAGAAGAGAAATAATAATACCAATTACAATAATCCATAAAATTATTCGGCCAATGCCCCAGCCCTTTTTAGGTTCAATTACTCCTTGAGGATTTGCGACTGAATTAGGATTAACTGGTTGGGTGTTTGTGGGCGTAGATATAGGCATAACAGCATTAAATCCTTCTTGAATATCTGCGACTGACCATCCCTGACTAATTAGAGTTTGAGTAATAATTTCTTGTGTTTGTCCGCCAGCTAGCGCGGAGCGGATATAAGTTAGAAGTTCTTGTGTGACCATTTTGTTAATAATTAGTTAATAAAATTATAATAATAATTATAACATATGCAAAAAAGAAAGGAATAGACCATAACAAAAGGACGGTTTATGAAATAAAACCGCCCTTTTGCATTTAGATAAATTAGAAATCAAACATTACCAAGGATAATAATTTTGAAGTTTCTTAGAAATAGCTTTGGAGTAGAAATAATACATAATTAAGTGAGCGACAGAAGAAATAATTAATCCAATAAATAGAAAACCTAGGAACAAGCTAGCTAATACAGGTAGAATAGCTAAAACTAAACCAATTACTGTCCAAACCAAAGTCGGAATCCAGAATAAAGTGAATATACTATTGATGTATTTTGAGAGGAAAGCAGAACCTTTTATAAAATCTCTAATATAATTAAAGATAAAATAAAAGATAATACCACCAATAATATTAGCAATAATGGCATAAATTACCGTTGGAACCAAACTAACAAAAGAAAAAGATCGTGAATAACCATAACCACTATAACGCATGGAGTAAGTTAACATACTAACAAGCCAACTCACAACACTAAAAATTGTACCGTAAATTGCAAACGTCTTAACGGTATCCATAAACTTAGGATTCTTGGTCAAAGAATCTAATTGGAAGCCGGGACCCGCTGGTGCTAGATTTCCAGGATTAACTGGGGGTGGCACAGGGGCTGATGGGGGAACTTGTGTATTTTGTGGAGGCATATTTTCTTGATTAATCCCACTTCGCATAAAGCTTCGCGGGATAGATTAATAAACTAATAAACTTGTCCCGCGTAGTTAATTCTTATTAACGTAGTGGGAATAACGACTGTCTTACAATTATACTACTAAGAGAAATTAAAAACAATCAAAATCAGGATTATTTCAAAAAAGTAAATAATTTACCAATTACCGGCAAGGTTTTTATTTCCCGATTTAAAACATGCTTAATTCCGGTAATTAATAGACCTATCATCACAATATTCCATAAACCCTTAAATAGAGCCATAAAACCAAGCCACCAAGGGAGAAAATCTAGGCCAAAATTGCCAATAACAGCGACTAAAAGTAGGATAATCCCTTGATTAATGTGAAAATTTAAAAAAGATGAACGATTTTTGACCGCCAGAAGGGGAATGAGAAATAAAAAATAAGCCACGATGCTCCACAATTTATCGTGATCAATTTCGTGATTAATTTCGTTGGTGTTTTGATTTTGTGTTTCCATATTTAGATTATAACATCTTTAACTTTTATTATGAAACTTTTTATGAATGTCACGGAGATGTTTGTCGGTGATATGGGTATAAATTTGAGTTGTCCCGATATTGGCGTGACCGAGCATGGCTTGAACGGAACGAATATCAGCACCATTTGATAATAAATCTGTCGCAAAAGAATGGCGGATCGTATGGGGTGTAACGCGACTAGTGATACCGGCAAGAGTGGCGTAGCGTTTTACAATTCTTTCAATGGAACGCGGAGTCAAACCACCGTCGGGATCAGCCGATTGCTTACCTTGTTTCTTTTCATCAGCCACTTTTACAAAAAGAGCATCTGACATATCTTTACGCAAAGCCAAATAATCTTTTACCGCTTTTTTTGCTTCATCTGATAGAAAAACTACCCGAATTTTTCCACCTTTGCCCCGAATAGAAAATTCATCCATTTGCAAATCTAAATCATTTTTTAATGAACATAATTCAGCGACGCGCAAGCCGGTAGAAAATAACAATTCCAAAATCGCATGGCCACGCGCCCTTTTTTCCGGATTTTTTTCTTGATCTGGAGCTTTTAATAAACGTTTAAGTTCATCATGAGATATAACATCAATGGAACGCTCGCCAACTTTAGCCAATTCAATATTATCAGCTGGTAGGGAAGTAATACCCCGACGAGTTAAAAATCTCAAAAAAATGCGTATGGCAATTAGATAATAATTTTGGGTTTTTTTAGTTAAATTACCACCATCAACAATTTGATTTGATCCTTTAAAAATTTTAAATTTCGCGCCCGGTTGGCGATTCAACCAGAGACGAAATTCGCGAACTTTTTCGTTGGTAATATCTTTGGGGTCCTTGATTTTGGCTTGGGTGAAAAAAAGTGTTAAATAACGATCATAATTTGCAACAGTTTTCACCGCTCGCCCCTTTTCGATTTCAATATATTCCAGAAATTGAGTTTTGAGTTCATTTAGAGTCATGTCGCACAATAATTATAACATGATTTACAGAAAAAACATTCGAATTTTTCATCGCGTCGGAGCCCACCCGTACTCGGGAAGGGTGAAGCGTGAAAAATTTGAATGTTTTTTAGGGAAATCAAAGGTATTGCAATTATAAAAGAAATGTGCTAGTATCTTCGCATGCTTACAAAAACAAAGAAAGCAAAGGTTATAAAGGAAGTGGCAATTCACGAGACTGATACTGGCTCAACTGAAGTTCAGGTGGCTGTTTTGAGTAAGAGAATTGACGAATTGGCCTCACATTTAAAGAAAAATCCAAAGGATAATCACTCCCGCCGAGGCTTACTTGGTATG
>CAZAJY010000002.1:0-47281 GCA_964485905.1 uncultured Candidatus Saccharibacteria bacterium
ATTTAAAGAAAAATCCAAAGGATAATCACTCCCGCCGAGGCTTACTTGGTATGGTTGCTGATCGCCGAACTCATTTAAAATATTTAGAAAAGAAGGCTCCCAAAAAATATTCAGCCCTAGTTAAAAAATTAGGTCTGTAATTTTTCTCCAGAAACTATTCAAATAAAGAAACTGGTTAGATATAACTTTTTCGTGCCTTACGGACTGAGCTTTTTAGTAAAAAAGCGAGGGAGTAGAGAAATAATTTTGTGACGACAAAATTATTATCGTGCAAAGAAAAAGTTATATTTAACTAGTTTCGTGATACAATATAAACAGGTCGATTTTTAATAATTTAAAATAATTTTAATATAATGTTAATCAAACACAAAGATCAAAGAGTTGGTATTTTTATTGATACACAAAACTTATATCACTGCGCTAAGAATTTATATGGGGCAAAAGTTAATTTTGCTCAAGTTGTAAAGGATGCCCTAGCTGGCCGTTCACTTATTCGTGCTATTGCTTATGTTATCACCACCGAAAGTGGCGATGAAAAAAGCTTTTTTGAAGCATTAACCAAAGCTGGAATCGAAACTAAAACCAAAGATTTACAAATCTTCGCCGGTGGCGCTAAAAAAGCAGACTGGGACGTGGGTTTAGCGGTGGATGCTATCAAAATGGCGCCAAAACTAGATACTATTATTCTTATTGCAGGCGACGGGGACTATGTTCCGCTCGTGGAATACTTAAAAATGAATGAGGGTTGCCAAGTGGAGGCTCTCTGTTTCGGTAAAAGCACTTCAGCAAAATTAATCGCTTCCGTAGACGGCTTCACAGATTTGGACGATAATGCTCGGAAATATTTATTGGGCCCGGTCGGGCTAAGACGTTAAGAAACGTCCGCCCGAACGTTTTGAGAAAAATGTTTTAGGGGAAGGAGATAAGGCTAAACAAAATCTCTAATCTATGCTAGGATAAAACTCACCCTGAAGTTATTGAAGGGTGAGTTTTATTAATTTAATAGGGCTTGGTTTACGGATAAGCAGTTTGTCTGCCCTTGGCAGGTGATCTGAAATTCGTAAGTCAGGCTAAACAATATGAAAAAACAAGAGTTTTCAATGGAACTTAATGGCAAGAAATTGACCGCTGAGTTCAACGACCTGGTAGAAAATGCCCACGGTTCGTGTTTATTAAAATATGGCAATACGGTCATTTTGGCCACCGCCGTCATCTCCAAAGATGAAATCGCCAAGGATTATTTGCCTTTGACGGTAGATTATGAAGAAAAATTTTACGCTTCTGGTCAAATTTTAGGTAGTCGCTTTATGAAACGAGAAGGGAAACCTTCCGATGAAGCCATTTTATCTGGCCGAGTTGTGGACCGAACCATCCGTCCGCTCTTTGACCAATGGATCAGAAATGAAATGCAGGTGGTTATTACCATTCTTTCCATTGACCAAGACGACCCCGATGTTTTAGCCGTTATCGCCGCTTCTTTGGCTCTAGGCGTCTCAAAAATTCCATTCCACGGTCCAGTATCGGCCGTTAGAATTGCCAAACACAAAACCGATGGTTTTGAAGTAAACCCAACTTATATTGAGAGAGAAAATGAAGGCTATGAATTGGATTTAATTGCTTGTGGTAAAGATGGAAATATTAATATGATTGAATTGGGTGGGGATGAAGCCCAAGAAAGCGTGATTATTGAGGCGATGCAAAAAGCGTCTGAAGAAATTGAAAAAATAAATGCTTGGCAGAAAACTGTTATTGCGAAAATCGGTGTAGCAAAAATTTCTCTACCTGCTCCAGTCATGCCAGAAGAAATTAAAAATCTTTTTGCGACCGAAATTGAACCAAAATTAGAAAGTTATGTCATGAGTGGAATCCCCGGTGGTTCAAAAATTGGAGAAATTATGGATATCTGGATGAAATTGGCCGCTGAAAAATATCCGGATATAAAATCGACTTTCGCTGAACATCTTTTTGAAGAAAAAGTGGATGCTATGATTCACGAACAAGTTTTAAATAATAATAAGCGAGCTGATGGCCGAGGAATTGATGAATTACGACCCCTCTTTGCTCAGGCCGGCGGAATTTCATCCGTGTTACATGGTTCCGGAATCTTCTATCGCGGAGGAACGCATATCCTGACCGCTTTAACTTTAGGTGGTCCATCAGATGCCCAAATTATAAATGGGATGGAAGAGAGTACTGATGCTAAAAGATTTATGCATCATTATAATTTTCCACCATATTCAACTGGTGAAACTGGTAAAATGGGTGGAACAAATCGCCGAATGATTGGCCATGGTGCTTTAGCCGAAAAAGCTTTATTACCAATGATTCCCAAAAATGCTGATTTCCCTTACACTATTCGTTTAGTATCAGAAGCCATGTCATCAAATGGTTCAACTTCCATGGGCTCAGTCTGTGCTTCTACTATTGCTTTGATGGATGGTGGTGTGCCGATTAAAGCTCCGGTCGCTGGTATTGCTTCGGGCTTGATGATGGATGATAAAGGAAATTACAAAGTCTTAACCGACATTCAAGGACCAGAAGATCATTATGGTGATATGGATTTCAAAGTGGCTGGAACAAAAAAAGGTGTCACCGCTATTCAAATGGATGTGAAAGTTGGTGGTGTACCGATTCCAGCTCTAGCCGTGGCTTTTGAAAAAGCAAAAAATGCTCGCTTACAAATCTTAGATGTGATTTTGAAAGAAATTTCTGAACCCAGAAAAGATATTGCTCCAAGCGCACCAAAAATTTTGGTCTTGAAAATAAAACCAGATCAAATTGGTGGGGTAATTGGTTCTGGTGGAAAAGTCATTAAAGAAATTAAAGAAAAAACTGGTGCTGATATTGATATTGAAGATGATGGAACAGTTTATTGTACTGGTAAAGATGGTTCGGCCGAGAAAGCCAAAGCCATTATTGAAGCAATGACCCATGAATACAAAGTAGGGGAAAGATATGAGGGAACGGTAACAAAAATTGCTGACTTCGGGGCTTTTGTCCGACTACAAGGTGATACTGAAGGCTTGGTTCACGTTTCCGAAATTGCCACTTTCCGAGTGGAAAAAGTAGAAAGTTTAATTAAAGTTGGTGAAAAAGTTCCGGTGATTGTTAAAGAAGTTGATCCAGAAAGAGGTCGCATTGGTCTCTCCATCAAGCTCGCTGATCCTGAGTGGGCAAAAAATAAATTGGGAAAATAATAAAAAATCGGGTATAATAGGATCAAATGCTACCAAATGATCCAATAAAAACTAATCTTGATCCGATCTTTACTGGCCAGAAACCAGTTGATAAAACTGTACCGGCAAGTGCTTATAATACATTAACTAATCAGGAATATGTTCCGAGTCAACCAACGATTAGGCCAGCACCCTTGCCAGAAAAAAATCTAAAGCCAACTAATAAATCACTAGTTCGAACTTATAAAAGTGACGTAGAATCTGCAATTAAAAATGATCATGTCTCTTCAATTAATATCGCTATGGCAGAAAATGAAAAGATGCGCAAAAAAATTGAAGGTGAAGCAACAAAAATAACCCCCAGTGAATATTCTAAAAATAAAATAATAATCTTTATTAGTTTAGCTCTAGTCTTTGTCGGTGTTATCGGTTTAATTATTGTTCTAATTGTTAAAAATCAAAGTTCTGTTCCCGTTGCGCAAGTCCAAGAAATGCCAGCTCTAATTACCGCTGAATATAAAGATGAATTAAACACTGATGTTATTGTCAAAGGTAATTTTAATCGCGCCCTTTCTAGTCGACTAAATGATATTCAAATTGCTGTCAATAATTTTTATAGTCCTTATATAACCACTGGCGCAACATCCACCAAACGACTGATCACGGCTTCAGAATTTGTGACCCTAGCCGGATTTAAAATACCCGATGTAGTCAAAAGAAATCTGCAACCAGATTTTATGGTTGGAATGTATGCTTTTAGTCAAAATTTGCCTTTTATTATTTTCAAGACTTCGTCATTTGAAAATACCTATGCTGGAATGTTGGACTGGGAAAAAGATCTAGAAAATGATCTGCAAGTGATATTTAGGTTGCCTGGCTATGAAAATAACGGAGGTTTATTAAACGCTCTTAACCCAACCACCCAAAGAAAATTTGAGGATAAAGTAATTGTTAATAAAGATGTTCGTCTAATCCATGGAATTGATGGAAAAACAGAATTGCTTTATAGTATTTTGGATAAAGATACAATCATAATTACTGTGAATGATGTGGCTTTTAAGGAAATAGTTAATCGCTTAAATAAAGAAAAAGGCTTAAAGAGGTAATTTTTCGTTGAACTACGAAAGAAACATTCAAATTTTTCGTCGCGTCGGAGCCCACCCGTACTCGGGAAGGGTGAAGCGCGAATAATTTGAATGTTTCTTTAGTAGATGATATGATTAAGGAATGGAAACAAATAAATACAAAAAATTATTAGAGGGTGAGAAAACAAAATTGTTAAAAGAATTAGCTACCATTGGTCATAAAAACCCATCCAATCCAAAAGATTGGGAGGCGGTACCAACTAATTTAGATTCTGATTCAGCCGATGAAAACGAAGTGGCCGATACGATTGAAGAGTTTGAAGGTAATTCTGGTATTTTAAAACAATTAGAAATCCAATTAAATAATGTTGAAAAAGCTTTGGCCGAAATCAAAGCTGGCACATATGGTAAATGTTTAGTTTGCGGCGAAGAAATTCCGACTGCTCGTCTGGATGCTAATCCTGCTTCATTAACTTGTATTAAACATACTAAATAAAATTATTTTTAAAAAACTTAAGGTGCCAATTTGGCACCTTAAGTTTGAAAAATCAAGATCACAAATTGTGACCTTGAACAGCTCACGCAACCGCCCCGTCTGTCAGAACAGACACCCCGCCTTAACTAAGGCGGGGATTTGGTGGAAACACTTTGCGCTACTATATTCGAAAAATCTAAACCAAAATCTGAAATTGGTTTTCGTATGAAATAATCTATCTAAAAGTTATCCACAGTTTGGCTTGCTTGCGAGAGAGAGAGAGAGAGTAGAATATAAGTAGTCGGAAATAAGTAATCTTATTTATTTTATTAACTTTAATAACTAACTTATAAAAAATGAAAATAAAATCTCTCTTGGTTTTATCAGCCCTACTTGTTAGTTCAAATCTTGGATTAGTAAGTGCAACTTATGCAGAAGTTACACCGGGTTTTAAATTTTCTAACGCTCCACTAGTGGAGCCGGGAATTTATGATGGTGCTTTAGGCAATAACGAAACAGTATATTATAAATTTAATGCCTCAAAAGGGCAAACAGTCAAACTTTCTGCCGTTTTTACTCAAACACAAATTGGTGTAACTGACGTTCCTTGTACATGTCTAGTTCCTTCAATAATAGGATATGATAAAAATATGTTTCCATTGGGGTCTACAGTTGGAAAAGAATACTTCAAATACGCAAACGATGACGGGCCTTATTGTATAAGAGGAAATGATACCTCTCCTCATGGTTATAGTGGTTCTTATAAAGTTACAGAGACTGGTATAAACTATGTCGCTGTATCTACAGGATGGAGAGAAACCTGTAAAGTACTAACAAATGATGGTGATCCTTACAGTGTTGCACAAATTGACAGAGAGACAAGAAAAGCTTTATCAAAAATATACTATGATCTTAATATTACGGTAGAAGGGACACCGACTCCAGTAGTAACAGCTCCGGTTGTGGCTCCTGTCGTCACTCCAGTAGTAGCACCAGTAATAACACGAGAACCAGTGGTAACTCCACCTAAACCAAAACCAGTAGTTACAACACCTAAACCAACTGTTCCTGAACCAAAGATTGTTGAAACAGAAGCAACTACAACTGAAGAAGCAACGACTGAAGCAGAGACATTAGTAAAAGCAAGTGCAACTGAAAATGAAACAGTTTTAGCGAAAGTAGATAAAATTGACAACATTAGTGGTTTTCGAATCTTCTTTGTGGGTGTAAATTCCAGAGATTTAAAAGAACTAAAAGTTGAATTAACCAAAGCTCAAAATAAATTAACGAAATTAGAAAAAGCCCTCACCAGAATTGATGATGTCTTATTACAAATTGACATTGAAGACCAAATTTCCGCAACAGAAGATCTGATCGCTCAATTAGAGGTAACAATTGGTGAAAAAGATAATCGTTTCAGCTTGTTTGGTTGGTTATTCAGATAATACTCATATTAAAATGGAGGAACAAAATTTAAACGTGCCAATTCAAAATAATCAGCAGAATGTTATAACTCCGCCGGTCGGCACACCACTAACAAAGCCAGGTTTTGCAAAAAAATGGTGGATAATTATATCTGTTGTAATTTTATTGATTGGGATTGGTGTAACTTTAACGGTAATTTTTTATGAGGATAAGGACTTGGTTTCTACAGAAAAAACAAGCCGCCCAACCACAGACATTGTAGGAATTACGTCCTTAAAATTACAACTAAAAGATATCGAGGCTCAAATCGCCAATTCCTACAAAGAAGATCTGGCTACTAAAGGAGGGGGTGGTATGGATGCTTATCTAGCTGGTGTAGACAAAAGAAACAAACTACAAGAGGAAGGTGCCCGGATACAAGCTGAGATAGATGCAAAATTGGTGTCTAATGTAAACAATGTTGATGCTGAAGCTATTTATAATAAATTTTGTTCTGGTTCAGTAAATATTGACTATGTAAAAACTGATTATTCGAATGAATTCACACTTAAATTATCTGAATTACCGATTGAAAAGTTAGCAAATAATTTAATGAATAACGTTTACTTAGACAATCAAATACCTGAGGCATTACAATATTTTGGATTAAAATTAACACAAGCAAGTAAAATTGACGATGGATTAAATATCTATAAATGTGCTGCTGAAAAATATTATGATATGGTTTCAATGTACAGAATGATGACGTTGTATAGGTTTGGGACAGACTCTTTGAGAAAACAGTTTCCGAATGCTATTATAGAAAATAATATAGATGTAGACATTAAGCAGACATATTTTTGGTTAATATCAACCCTATATGTTCAATCTGTCGCAGAATATGACCAATCAGCATTTTATCAGGTTAGGTGGAATGTTATGTCCACATTGGATAATTGGGGTTCAGGAGACACCAATGTACTAACAAACGAAGAGATAAAAAGTGTAGAAGATGATGCATATAATTTTATCAAAACAAGATATCCAGAAATTAAAAAAGGTGATATTTAGATAAAATTTGACGTTGAAATATAAGCATATTTTTGTTAATTATAATAAATGCGATTACGATATCGTCATAATATGCTATACTAAACGACATTATGGGATTTGCGAAAACTTATAGCGCACAACCAAGTGTGCTGGGTGCGAAAATTATTGATGTGGAAGTAGATATTTCCAAAGGATTAAATGCTTTTACGGTCGTTGGTTTGGGAGATAAATCAGTGGAAGAAAGCAAGGACCGAATGGCGAGTGCTATCAAAAATTCTGGTTTTAAAAGTCCAAAACAATGTAATCAAAAAGTAGTTATTTCTTTAGCACCAGCTGATTTGAAAAAAGAAGGGCCGGTTTTTGATTTAGCAATGGCAATTGCTTATTTAACAGCCAATGAAGAAATATTTTTTGATACAAAAGGTAAAATTTTTCTTGGGGAACTTTCATTAGATGGAAATTTAAGAAAAATTAGTGGAGTTTTGCCCGCTGTTGCCGAAGCTAAACGAAAAGGTTTCAAAGAAATTTATTTACCAAAAGAAAATGCCCGTGAAGCGGCTTTAATTTCCGATATTTTAATTTATGGGGCTGAGACTTTAGAAGAAATCATTAATCATTTAACTTTAGATGATAAAAAAGATGCTGATCCAGAAAGTTTTGAAGCTAACGAAAAAAATGTTGAAGAATTAACAAATCGTTTTCATAAAAATTCTGCAAAAATAAAAAGTCAGCCAAAAACCAAGATTGATTTACCTGATGAAGAAAATGAGATTGATTTTTCTGATGTGGTCGGCCAAGAAAGCGCGAAAAGGGGATTGGAAATAGCCGCCGCCGGCGGCCATAATATCGCTATGTATGGTCCGCCAGGAACCGGAAAAACTATGCTGGCCAAAGCTTTTTCTGGCATTTTACCCCCACTCTCTTTTGAAGAAATTATAGAAATCACTGGTATACATTCCGTCGCCGGCACTCTGCGTGGTGATTTGGTTAGCGTTCCACCTATTCGCGCCCCACATCATACCGCCTCCTATGTTTCACTGGTTGGTGGTGGCACGATCCCTAAACCGGGTGAAGTAACGCTTGCTCATCGCGGAGTTTTATTTTTAGATGAATTTCCAGAATTTGATAAAAAAGTATTAGAAACTTTGCGTCAACCATTGGAAGAAAGAGAGATTAGTATCTCACGCGCGCGCGGTTCCATCACCTTCCCAGCCAATTTTATTTTAATCGCAGCAATGAACCCCTGTCCTTGCGGAAATTATGGTTCCAAAACTAAAGAATGTATTTGCCGAGCGATTGATCTTTTAAAATATCAGAGAAAATTATCCGGCCCGATTATGGACCGTATTGATATGTGGGTTGAGGTTTCACAAATTAATCATTCTGATTTATCGGGCCGAAAAAGTGACCAGCAAATTAAATCTAACCCAAAAATTAGAGACAGAATCGCTAAGGCAAGATTAATGCAGAAAAATAGATTTGCCAATTTGAGACGTAAGGTAAAAACTAATAGTGAAATGAATTCTAAAGATATTTCTAATTTAATAGAATTATCAAAAGATGTTAAAGATATTTTAGATCGAAGCGCCGTCAAACTTGATCTCTCGGCTCGTGCCTATCACCGGGTTATAAAATTAGCCCGCACCATTGCGGATTTGGAACAGAAAAAAGAAATAGAGTTAAGCCATATCCTGGAGGCGTTGCAATATAGACCTAAAAATTGAAAGGATTAATTCTGACATAAATTTAAAATGGATTTTTAGCACCACGAATTTCAAAGTGTAAATGTGGACCAGTAGACTTTCCAGTATTACCGGAATAACCAATCAATTGACCTTGGGTGACCGTCTGTCCAACAGATATAACAGTCTGGCTTAAGTGAGCATAGACCGTTTGTGTACCATTAGGATGTTTAATAACAATATAATCACCATAACCTCCATTCCAACCAGAATTTTTACTAATCAAAATTGAACCCTTGGCGGCAGCATAAATTGGTGTTCCTACCGGCATACCATAATCCACAGCATTATATCCGTGAAGCCCTTGTGTTCTGCGTCCACTAACAAATGGTTTAATGTAATCACCATTCAAATCTGGTCCTCCAGAAGTAACTAAACTTGAACCTGAAGTTGATGGGCGAATAGAAGATGAAACTTGGCCGTCGGGGATTAAAACAGTATCACCGATGGCTAAAATTGCGGACACTTTCAAATCATTAAAGCTGGCAATTTCATCAATATCACCACTATATTTCTTAGCAATAGTACTCAACGTATCACCCCTGACTACAGTATGTATAACACCAGAAATCGGTAAGATAACCAAAGTCTGTCCAATTTTAAGTGTAGAACCTTTCGTCATGTCGTTAGCCCATAAAAGAGTATTAACAGAAACATCAAACATTTTAGCAATACCCGCTAATGTATCTCCACTTCTCACAACATAAGTACTAATTTGACCATTAGAATTATTAATTGCTTCTGGTGCGACATTTGAAGGTCCAACCTCTGATAATAAGGCATCACCGCCATCAATCACTACCCCAGACCCAGTTCTAAGAGCAAGCTCGGAATTAATGACCGGTTCTGGCAAGGGCATATTTTGGGAATTTGTTTTAATAATCGTTTCCGTCTGAGCCAAAGCGTCTTGGCCCGAAAACATATCAGAAAGAAAAGACAAAACCCCAGCATGGGTAACCGGGGACCAGAACAAACTCAGGGCAATCAAGGCAAAGCAAAAAGACTTTCCCAATGAAAGCCAAATACACTTAGAACCTTTATTGTTTAATTTAAAATTCATAATGAGGTAATTTCAGAGGCAGAAAACTCAGAAAACCGTCTGGCGAGGCATCAAAACTGGTGAATTACCTACAATCATAGGATAGCAAAAAGGGGGTCTAAAATCAAGAACTGGCCATACCCCCTGTGGATATCTCAAAGTATGTTATGATAGGCGGATGGATCAGCTTAATCAACAGCAAAAAGAGGCGGTTTTACATACGAATGGGCCCCTTTTAATCATTGCTGGGGCTGGGGCTGGTAAGACAAAGACCTTAACCTGCCGAATCAAACATTTGATTGAAACAGGCCTTGAACCAAAAAACATTTTAGCCATCACCTTTACTAATAAAGCGGCTAAAGAGATGCGTGATCGAGTATTAAGAATGATAGGGGATGAAAGACCTTTTATTAGCACCTTTCACTCGCTGGGTGTCCATATCCTAAAAGAAAATAGCCGGGAGATCGGTTTGACTCGACATTTTTCCATTTTTGATAAAAACGATTCGCAAAAAGCGATTAAAGATATTATTAAAGAACTGGGTCTAGATCCAAAACAATATGAGCCAAATAAAATTTTAAATATTATCTCGCGAGAAAAAAGTAATTTAAAAAACGCCGAGGATTTTGTCGAGTCTATTCGCGGCGAAAATTCTACCGCCTTTCATAAGCTAATTGCCAGAATCTGGACAGAATATGAAAAAAAATTAAAAACTGAAAAGGCCCTAGACTTCGATGATTTACTTCTAAAAACTTATAAATTATTAAAAAATAAGAAAGAGATTCGAGAAAAGTATCAAAATATTTGGTCACATGTTCATATTGATGAGTATCAAGATACCAACCAGGTACAATATATGATTGTTAAACTGTTAGTTGAGAAACATCAAAATATTTGCGTGGTGGGGGACATTGATCAAAATATTTATAGCTGGCGTGGAGCTGATATAAAAAATATTTTAAATTTTGAAAAAGATTATCCCAAAGCCAAAGTTATTCTCTTGGAAGAAAATTATCGTTCCACCCAAAATATCTTAACCGTCGCTAATAGTATTATCAAAAAAAATATTAATCGAGTAGAAAAAAATCTTTTCACAAAAAATGGTGCGGGTGAAAAAATATCTCTCTATGCCGGCTTTAATGAAATAGAGGAGGCACAATATATCGCTAATAAAAGTAAGGAATTAATTGCCTCGGGTGTCTCGGCCCAAGAAATCGCTGTTCTTTATCGGGCAAACTTTCAATCACGAGCCTTGGAAGATGCTTTTCTGACCAAAAGCGTGCCTTATCAAGTTTTGGGTACAAAATTTTTTGAAAGAAAGGAGGTAAAAGATATTATTTCTTTTCTTCGGGCGGGGCTTAATCCTGATAGTCTAACTGACATTAAAAGAATAATAAATGTCCCGGCCCGGGGTCTAGGCAAAGTCACTATTCTCAAAATTTTTTCGGGACAAAAGGAAGATTTACCAGCTAGCACTAAAATAAAAGTAGATCATTTTTTTACTCTGCTGAAAAAAATTGGGGAAGTGGCTTTAGAGAAAAAACCATCGG
The DNA here is from genome assembly GCA_964485905.1 of uncultured Candidatus Saccharibacteria bacterium. GTDB lineage: Bacteria > Patescibacteriota > Minisyncoccia > Phycocordibacterales > GWA1-40-21 > CAIJXO01. The sequence goes on from CAZAJY010000002.1 coordinate 11,525, forward strand.
AAGTAATTAAGTTTATTATCACTGAAACCGGCATTGAAAAAGAATTAAAGGATGGTAACGATGAAGACAAAGAAAGGTTGGAAAATATGCGCGAATTGGCGACTTTAGCAATTAAATATGATTATTTACCGTTGGGGGAAGGAGTAGAAAAATTAATTGAAGAAGCCGCTTTAGCTACCGATCAGGATAGCTTAAACAAAAATGAAGACGCGGTAAAATTAATGACCGTCCACGCGGCCAAAGGCCTGGAATTTGATTATGTTTTTATTACTGGATTGGAGGAAGGGCTATTTCCCCATGAACGAATGAACACCGTAAAAAATAAAGAGGGCGGGGAGGAGGAAAGACGATTATTTTATGTTGCCCTAACGCGAGCGCGCAAGAAAATCTTCCTGACTTACGCCAATGCTCGCACCATCTTCGGTTCACCACAGATAAATATTCCCTCACAATTTTTATCTGACATTGAAGAAGAATTTTTAGAGGAGGATAAATCATTTGAATATCGGGAGAAAATAATATATCTTGATCTGTAATGGAAAACGTAATCGCAAAAAAATCATTAGGGCAAAATTGGTTGAAATCCAAAGTGGCTTTAAATAAGATGCTAGAAGCGGGAGACGTAACCGCCGATGATATTGTCTTGGAAGTGGGGCCCGGGCAGGGAATTTTGACGGAAAAACTGCTAGAAAAAGCCAAAAAAGTAATCGCCGTAGAAAAAGATGATCGTCTAATTTCTTTTTTACAAGAAAAATTTACTAATGAAATTGATTCTGGCAATCTTATTCTTATTCATTCTGATATTCTAAATTTTGATACACAATACTGGATACCCGATACTCAATACAAACTCATTGCTAATATTCCTTATTATATTACTGGACAATTTTTACGAAAATTTTTGGCTACACCGAGTTCTCTAAACTCGGTCGCCCGATCCACTAAGAGTGGGTTTAGGGAAACAAAAAATCAGCCAAGTAAAATCGTCATAATGGTGCAAAAAGAAATCGCCCAGAGAATTGTGGCTAACGATAAAAAAGAAAGTATTTTATCTATCAGTGTTAAAGCTTATGGCCAGCCTAAAATGATTATGAAAGTGGGCAAGGAAAATTTTTCTCCAGCTCCCAAAGTAGATTCAGCGATTTTATTAATTAATAATATTTCTAAAGATTTTTTCACTCAAAATAAAATATCGGAAGAAAAATTCTTCGCCATTCTCCACGCCGGCTTTGCTCACAAAAGAAAAATATTATCTTCCAATCTCAAGGGCTTTGTTTCACCCGAAAAACTCGCCAGTTTAACACCCAAAATCAGGGCTGAGGATTTAAATTTGGAGGGATGGGGAAGATTAGGAAATAAATAAAAGATTAAAACCCCAACCCACCCGTAGTCGTATTCGAGTTATTTGCTTCTTGATCTTCAGACCAACCCTCACCCTGTAAAGTAAGATAGGCCCTAATTATCTTTGGATGTTCACCATAAAGTGAACATCTAACATCATCGCCCACAACCAAATCTAAGACTTCTCCTGTTGAGGGGAGAGAGTAAGGAACAGAATATGAATAATCAGTGAATTGCTCATCTTCCTCACTGGTTAATCCACCTAGAAGCATTCCAGATAAAAGATTATCGACAAGCTGTGACTCTCCCAAAACCCAAACATACTGTCTCGGTTCAGAATTGGAATAGGAATAGACTGGAAGCATCATGTTTTGAAGTGGTCCAATACAAGTCTGTGGTTCAGCGATTACTTGAACATGGTCAAGGTCCTTGGCTTCTGAATCAGTTCCTTTCGTTGCAGGATTTGCGGAACTTCCAGAACCCGAATTAGAGCCAAAACCACCAGAGGAACCACTATAACTATCGGAACAAACTGGACTAGACGGAGTTTGATCAGAAATAGCTGGAACTGAGCTACTACAATTAACCGTTCCGCTCCCCTTAGGACTTAACTGCTGACCAAAATAAGAGAGAACTTCGGTTTTAAGAGAGACCATATTTCCTGGCGTTAAGTTACATTTAGCAAAAATACCGTTTATTGTCCCAGATACCTGTTTGTCTGCTCGCTGAGAATAACCGTCACCATAAACAGTTGCCCAAGCCGGCTCATTAGTCACATAATGGATTGGTTCCCCGTGACCAACACTACACTGAGCCATCCCCGCCGGCACTCGCCCTTGGTTTACCGCATGCCTAATATCTTCATTCGCATCAAAGGTGCATACTGTCTTTCCAATTAAATTTTTGATTGTTCCGCCCGTATAAATATCACCGGTATTATTCTTAGTAAAATCAAGTTTGTAACCACGGCTGGTAGTATAAGTAAACTTTATTTTATCCGCAACACCGACGGGTTTTGGTGGAATGACACAAGAATTAGTGTCTACAGTCTTAGTGGCCTTACCATAGGATACAGACAATCTGCCACCATTACCGGTTGGTGACCATAAGAAATCTGTTGGTATTTCATTACTGGAACCGGTCGAAAAGGGAGTTAAATTCACTTGAACTGCTTTATTAACTGTAATCTTACTGTTAGAGCAAGATAAATTATAGGTTTGGACCTTACTAAATCTATTCGGTGGTACATAAGTACAGGTATTAATAGTTGTACTAGGATTAGAAATACTACAACGAGAACCGTTAGTCAACTGAACAAAGGAACCGTCAGGATAATTACCACCGGCCTGACTAAAATTAATGGTGCTGGCATATTTACCAGAAGCTGTCCCCATTACTCCAGCTTCAATCAGGGTACCATCAGGGGCAAAAACTGCTGGGCCTTTATACGCATTAATGTAATCAGTGGTCGGAAAACTTAAATGATAAATAGTGGCACTGCCCTGAGAAAGACCTGGTAATTGTCCTTGCCATTCTGGCGTTACCGGCGAGGCCGAAGCCGAGCAAGATAAACCACCTGTATTCCAAGTAAGGGTATGGGGTTGATTACCTTGAAGGGTGACCGAAGTTTGACCATTGACCAAAAAGGATACTCCACTGGTTACCGAAGTCGCGTCTAAAACAGGATCTGTCCCCACTACACAATTAAGAGCTCGGCGAGCTATATTTGCCTTATTGGCTGGAACAATTTGTACACTAATAAGCAAATCTACAAATTGGCAAATGGTGGAACTAGTACAATCTAAAGCCGTACGAGCCAAAGTAGCTTTGTCTGAGCTTATTATTCCACTAGTAATTAAAAGATCTACCAATTGACAAGCGGTCACAGCTGGTTCAGTTTCTGTCACAATCGGCTCTGATACAGAACTTCCACCATTTCCCTGAGGTGAACCAACAGATTCATAGGTAAAAAAATCTCCAATTAATAGATTAAGCTTGGTTCTGGTTGGTAAATCAACTCGGCCATTAGCTTCATTTAAACTATTTAAAGTCAAAACAGTGTCTTTATATTTGTTCTGAAACTTTACAACCGCCGCCTGGGTCGCTGGACCAAAATAAGTAGTTTCCTGACCACGGGAATCCTCCCCGTCAATATTAATCATCGTTTCCGGATCGGCATTTAACATTTTTTGCAATTCCTGGACATCTGGATCAATATCACCTAAACGCAAATCCATTTTAAAAGAAAAACCGACCGGCACCACACTTTTTAAACTCCCAATATTACTATTCAAAAGCTCGGCCTTAACAATTGAAGGGGAAAATAAGACCACGGCCAACATCATTCCGCCCCATAAACTAAATAGATAATTTTTACACATAATTTTTAATTTTTAGATTGTTTGATTATGTGGAATATGATACTATATTATCTGAATATGCACAAATATCTGCCGTCTAAGAAATTCATTTTAATCCTATCCTCAATAATTGTGGCGGTTTTGATTATTTGGCTAGCCAAAGTCTCAATCAACCATTTTTCTGAATCAAAAGTCAAAAGAATTGAATCGCAACAGACGGCCATCCAAGAATTTAAAGATTTAGATACTGATGGTGATGGCTTACACGATTGGGAAGAAGCCCTGTGGAAAACCGATCCGAATAATCCCGACACCGATGGTGATGGCACTGCCGACGGGGAAGAGATAAAAGATAATCGCAATCCAGTAGTAGCCAATACCGCCCTAGATGGTCAAATGCCAACAGACAAAAAAGATGAAAAATTACTCGCCACAGAAAAAAAAGAGTTGGAAGATTTTAATAATTTATCCGCCACAGAAAAAATGTCCCGAACCTTATTATCTACTTATTTAGTAACAAAAAACACCTCCAATGGTGCACCGATGACGACGCAAGACGAACAGTTGATTTTAGGTCAGGCTCTTAGTACAATCAGCACTACTTCTGGCGCTATTAGTGATAAATATACCTTGGCAGACATTAAAACCTTTACAACAACCGACACGGCCTCTCTTAAACAATACGGTAACCGCCTGGGTGCAATCACCGTTCTAAATTCTACCGTTCCCAAACAAAATGAACTGACCATTATTCAAGAAGCCTTAGCAACAGAAGATGAGGAAGTCCTAAAAAAATTAGATCCGATTATCACCTACTACAAAAAAACTGCGGCTGATTTTATTGCCACCCCAGCTCCGGCCGAAATTGCCAATTTACATTTAGCAATGATTAATAATCTATACAAAATCCAAACTAGCTTGGAAAAGATAAGAAATTTTTTCACCGACCCGGTTTTGGGTTTGTCAATTATACAAAATTATGACAATTTAGTTTTAGATTTCATAAAAGAAACAGTGGCTCTTAAGGTCTTTTATATCGGCAAAGGAGTGACTTTTTCCACCAATGAATATGGCTATAATTTTATCAATACGATATAATAATAAGATGAATATCTTCTTTAAAAAATCTATTTTAGTGACCTTGGCCGTTTTACTAATATTTTTTAGTTCATTTTTAGCAAAAGTTCAAAAGGCGGTCGCAGATGTTCCAGTTATAGCGCCTGCAACTGATGCTTTAATGGGACAAGATGCGGTACAACAAGGAGCGCAAACAGAAACCCAGTTACAAACCACAGCCGCTGAGACAGGTGTCATACCTAGCGTCGCCCAAAAAGAGTGGGTTTGGGACGGAATCGCTTATGGTGCGGCAAAAGTTTTAATCCACAATCTGAGCCAAAGTCTTATTGAATGGATTCAAAGTGGTTTTGAGGGCAGTCCATCTTTTATACAAAATTCACAAAGTTTTATGAATACTGTCGCTGATCAAGCGATCGGTAATTTTATTTTTGGAAGTCCTTTAAAATTTCTTTGTAGTCCATTCAAATTACAGCTTCAGATAGCTTTAGGCACCGCCTATTCAGTCCCTGACGATATTAAATGTACCCTAACTGATATCACCAACAACTATAATAATTTTATGGGGGGAGACTTCATTGGTGGTGGTGGTTGGAATACTTGGTTAGAAGTGACCACCCAACCCCAAAATAATTTTCTCGGAGCGATGTTAATTGCTCAAGCCGATTTAGATGAAGAATTAAAGAAAAAGATAGATGAAAAAAATCAAGAATTAAGTTGGGGCGAGGGCTTTTTGTCATCTAAAAACTGCACTCGGGTTATAAAAGACACAAAGGGAAACGTAGTGAGTACAGAAAACTATACCGGGGATCCATCGTTACATTCGACACCAACTTCCTACGACGCGAGACACGACAGTAATGGTCAATGGGTTGGTAGCCAAGAAGAAACTTGTAGTATTAGTTCTCCCGGGACCTTAGCTAATGCCGAACTTAAAAAAGTTTTTGGTAGTGAAATTGACCAACTCGGTTTAGCCGATGAATTTAATGAAATTGTCGCAGCTTCCATCAATCAGCTATTAACAATGGCAATGATAAAAGATGGGGTATCAGGAATGGACGCTTCAAAGTGGGCAAATAGTAAGGCCGCCTATGACTGCCAAAACCAAATGATTAATGACGTTAAAAACAGATTGGCTTCGGCTAATAATAACAATTACAGTTTAAATATCGCTAATTTAGATTTTAAAAACTGCTCGGCCGCTGGCGCCATTACTTTTGGTAACCCGATAGCCGTCAATAACCCCAACCGTCAAAATCCAACCCAAAATCAAACTGCTTCTATCGAAAGTGCCCGATCATCCTTACTCTCAGAAATTGACAATGCTTTGGGAATAGAAAATGGTTATGCCAATGCTTATAATGATATCGTCAATACCATTACCGAAACCATCGGACGGCTGAATGATGTGATTGCCTGTTTCAATAATTTAAATGCTAATACTAACTTAAAAAGTCCCAGCATCAGTTCTGCCACAGCCATGAAAAATTCCACCGCAAACTATCTCAATAATGCCCAGACAGAACAAGCAGTAGCGGAAGCCAATATTGATGCTCTGGAAGGAATTATTACACAATATAATATCAATACCACCACTTCATTAAACGAAGTTCGTGCTGGGAATAATGCCCTACTCGCCCTGTCGCCAACCCTACATACCAGTCTTGATTTACTATCAGCCCAAATGGAAAGTGAGATCACGGTTGAGATGATTGAAAGCGCTGATGATACGATAGGTACACTAGAAAGAACCTGTTCAAGTTATACAATGACTTATGGCACGAGGTAGATTTAGCTCATAATCGTGAAAATCCTCTCTTTTTTATAGTTTTTCACGCTTATGTTGACAATCAAAACTAGAGGTATATAATAAACGTAATCGTAATTGCATTTGTTATAAATAACTAAAATATGCTTATATTCCAACGCGAAAACTATGTACCAATTTTGCAAAAATTGTTTAAAAACAAAATTATTATTATTTACGGACCAAGGCAAGCGGGAAAGACAACTTTGTGTAAAGAAATTCAAAAGAAATATCCAGATAGTAAAATATTAACCTGCGACGACCCAAATATAGCCAATAATTTAGAGCCAAAATCAGTGGAAGAAATCCTAAAGTATTTTGACAATAAAAAACTAATTATCATTGATGAGGCCCAAAGAGTAGAAAATATTGGCTTAACATTAAAATTACTAGTTGACGCCCACCCGGAAATTCAAATCATCGCCACGGGGTCATCATCTTTTGACTTAGCCAATAAAGTAAACGAGCCATTGACGGGAAGAAACTGGAAATTTTATCTTTTCCCTTTATCACTCAAAGAGTTATCTGTAACTTACGGTGCAGAACTTAAAAGCAAGTTAGAGGATCTACTAATTTTTGGTTCGTATCCAGAAATTGTATCCGCACAAGAAAACAAGAAAGAAATATTGAAAAATCTAGCCAGTGATTATTTATACAAAGATTTGCTTTCTTATGAAGGGATAAGAAAACCAAGAACTTTATTTGATTTGCTCAGATTGCTAGCCCTAAATGTCGGAAATGAAGTTTCCTATAGTAAAATTGCCAGTGATCTATCAATCAGTAGAGAGACGGTTCGCTCATATATTGGAATATTAGAACAGGCCTTTATTATTTTTACCCTGCCGCCACTCCATAAACATAAAAGTAAAGAAATAAGTCGACTTAATAAAATATATTTTTACGACAACGGTATCAGAAACGCCCTTTTAGATAGTTTTAAACAACTTGAAAAAAGAAATGACGTTGGGGCTTTGTTTGAGAATTTCTTTATGTCAGAAAAAATGAAACAACATTATTACAGAAATTCTGAAAATAAGATGTACTTTTGGCGTACCAAACAAGGCCAAGAGATAGATTTAGTAGAGGAATATCGGGGTGGAGAAGAATATAAAATATTTGAATGTAAGTGGCAAGATAGGGCATCAAAAATTCCACCCATGTGGCAAAAAGAATACCGAAACTTTGAAATGAAGTTAGTTCACAAAGATAATTTACTAGATTATTTTCTAAGCCTGTAAAATAGATGTTATAAAAATGATATTTATGGTAAAATACAGCTAACAAATGAACCGTCTTTCAAAAAAAATAATATTAATTTCCCTCCTCACGGTTTTTCTACTGGGGGGAATTGGGTGGAGAGTAAAAAATATTGAAGCAAAACCCTTAACCGGTCTCACACAAGCCCAAACTGATGCCGTCTATAAAGCTTGCCCAATAACAGCACCTGATTATAGCGCCTGCGTAAAACGTACGGCAGACGCAATGAGGGCGGGAGTTCCTACAAACACGGCGGTGACAAATGAGCGAGCATCACAAGGGTTAATAACCCCGCCAACAACCAGTAAAGCTGACGAAGCCTGTCCAAAAACAATGAGTCAAGCCGAAAGATCAGCCTGCCTTAAAACATATAGCGAAAACGCTGCGGCTGTCTCCGCACTCGAAACAGCTAATGCAAATTTTTATGATGGTATTATCAATGGTCTTAATTTTATAAAAGATGGACCAGTTAAAATCGCCACCGCGATTGTTGGTAGCTTCTTACAATTTATTATTATTCCAGTACTCGGAACGATATTAAGGATCGTAGCAGCATGTTTAGATTTAGCAATTCAATCTACACTAAATTCGACCAAACTGACCGATGTTAGTGGCTCTATTGTAACAATTTGGGCTCTTGTAAGAGATATATTTAATATTACTTTTATTTTTATTTTGTTATATACAGCTATAAAGATGATTATTGGTTCAGTTGATGCTAATACCAAAAAGATGATTGCCAATGTGGTTATTGCTGCTTTACTGATAAACTTTAGCTTATTTATTACTAGAATTTTGATTGACGCTGGAAATATCTTAGCTACTAATTTATACAACTTAGCTACTAATAGCGGAGCTAATTCGATCTCTAGTCTAATATCAAATCAACTTGGCTTAGGTCTCTTTTGGGCTTCTACAAAAGTTGCGAGTGTATTTGAAACAGCTTTCTTTATTATCTCCGCTTTACAACTTTTAACTATATTAATTGCAATTATCACCTTATCTTATATTACAGCATTAATATTAATTAGAAATGTAATGTTAATTTTTCTTATGGCCCTATCTCCAATTGGTTTTATGGGGGGTGTCATACCTAAATTTGAAGAATACTCCAAAATGTGGCGAGAAAATCTTTACGGACAAATTTTTATTGCTCCAATTTTTTTACTTCTTTTTTATTTAATTACAATAATTGGGACTAGGTTAACGCCAACTGGAGTTACTGATAAATTACTAACTGACACTGACAAATATAAAGCATATTTTCAATATATAATGGTAATTATTCTACTTTTTGCAGCAGTAAAAATAACTAAAAAAATGAGTGGGGTTGTTGGTGCTGTGGTTGAAAAAGTTGGTATGGCTGCAGCGGGAATAGCTTTGGGGGCAGCAACGGGTGGAGCGGCATTTGTTGGTCGTGCCACATTAGGAAAAGCAGCCGCTTCGCTCGGTGAAAATAAATTCTTATTAGACAAATCTAAGGAGGGTGGTGTTCGTGGTATAGCCGCTAGAATGGCGCTTAGATCTTCTGGGCAAGTATCTAAAGCAAGCTTTGATGCTAGAAACACAGAAACGTTTAAGAAGACAACGGGGGCTGTGGGAGATTACACTGGACTTAAAGTTGATTATAGTCAAGGTCTAGCTGTCCAAAAAGGTGGCTATGCTGGCTTTATAGAAGCAAAACAAAAGAGGGCAGAGGAGAACGTCAAGATGCTTGGACAAACTAACGCTGAAAAGGAAGCTGAGAGTAAATTAAAAATGTTCGGGGAAAGAGCAAAATTACAAGCAGAGCAAACAGCAAGAGAGACCGAACGAAAACAAGCAGAGAAAGCAATTGAATCTCTTGAAGCTGAACAGGCTAAGAGCGGTGGTAAAATAAATAATTCAGACAAGGTATTCTCTTTGCAAGAAAAAATAAATAGGATAACAGAAAGAGATGCAGAAATAAAGAAGAGCGTTGGTAAGATTGAAGAAAATTATCAAGCAAGTTTTGAAGAAGATATCACAAAATTAACAAAAGCTGATACAAATAACCTAGAAAAGATGATGAAAGCGGCCCAGAGAAGACAATTAGATTATGTTTCTAACTACAAAAAAACAATTAGAGGGCAGTTCGAGGGCCTATCTATGAATTTGGCCGAAAAGAAAAAAGTTGCTCAAAAATTAAGAGGGGATATACTAAAAACAGAAACTGATATAGATAAAATTATTAAGGGTGTAACCTCCAAATCATCCGGAGCAACCCCACCACCAGCATCTGGCGGGACACCTCCTCCGGGAACCCCATAAAATAAATTAATATAATAAAACCGTGGATAATGAAACACAAAAAATAATAGAGGAACAATTGAAGCAATTACCGGCTGATGTAAAAGCGGCGATTATTTCGGTGGATTATAAAACCAAACTTCAAGAAATTACTCAGCGACAAAAATTGATGATTGATCAGGCGGGGAAATTGGAGATGGAGACAACTTTAGTGATGATTGGCTTGGAACCATTAGCTGATTTCATTAGTAATTTGCAAAGAGAGTTAAATTTAACCGAAGTCCGGGCGAAAGAAGTCGCTTTGGATGTCAGTGAAAATATCTTCAAAGCTATCAGAGATTCCCTGCAAAAAATGAATGAGGCGGTGGAAGAAAAACCAGCCCTTGTTCCCGTCGAACCGGATTTGAATCGAGAGCAAATTCTGAACGAAATCGAAAATCCGGCTCCACTTCGCCCAAATTCTACAATGCCAGTCCCAAATTCCCAATCTACAACGATAGAAGTAAGGCCAACGCAGGAAGTAGAAATAAAACCAGTTCAAAATCTTATGGAAACTAAAATGTCAGACATTACGATTACGACTAAACAAATTATTGACGCCAAAACAGAAAATAAGTTACCTGAAATAGAGAAAAAGAGACCAACTAGTGGCGTTGACCCATATCGTGAACCTTTAGCCTAACACCTATCATGCGATTCCAAGTACCACAATTTATTGAAATAGAGGACAAAATTTTTGGTCCTCTAACAATTAAGCAATTTATCTATATTGCCGGTGGTATTGGTTTGTCTTTTATTATCTTTCGCTTTTTACCACTAATTATTACTATTCCTTTAGCTATAATTATTCTGATTTTCTCTTTTGCTTTAGCTTTCTATCAAATCAATAATAAACCCTTAATTTATGTTATTCAAAGTGCGGTTGGTTATTTTTTCTCTAATAAATTATATCTCTGGCAAAAGAAAGATAAGTCTATGACTCAAAATAAAAAAGTTTCTAATGTTATAGCTAATCAACCGCCCGTTTATGTCCCCAAACTATCAGATAGCAAACTCCATGATTTGACTTGGAGCTTAGACATTAAGGAAAGTCTAAATCCAGTAACAAAAGAAGATAAGTAGCTAATTAGCTTGTAGCTTTTTAGGAGAAAAACACAAAATACGATATAATAAACAAATATGTTAGCCGCAAAAACAACCCAAGAATTCGTCCCCGTAAAAGAAGTGCGTGATGGGGTGATTATTATGAAAGATGGCTCAATGCGATCGGTTATTTTATCTTCCTCCCTAAACTTTGCCTTAAAGTCAACCAGCGAACAAGAAGCAATTATTTTCCAATTTCAAAATATGATTAATTCTTTGGACTTTTCAATCCAAATCTCCATACAAAGTAGGGAATTGGATATTCGGCCTTATTTAGCGACTCTCGAAAAAAGATCGGAGGAGCAATTAAATGATTTATTGAAAATTCAAATAAATGAATATATTCAATTCGTAAAAAACTTTACTGAAACACAGAATATTATGTCTAAAGCCTTTTTTGTAATTGTGCCGTTTACTCCAACATTGTTAAATTCTAAAAGCAATAGTGGTATAGCTAAATTTCTACCAAACGCTAATAAAAAAGAAACCCCAGCTGTCAAAAATGATAATTTTGAAGAAAACCGCACGCAATTAGAACAAAGAGTGTCAGTGGTACAGCAAGGTTTAATGCGTTGTGGTATTAAAAGTGTCAGTTTAGGAACAGAAGAAACAATTGAACTCTTTTATAAATTATTTAATCCGGGTGATAGTGAAAAACCAATTAAAATTTAAAATAAAATGGGAATATTTGATTTTTTAAAAAAGAAAAATGACGCTAATAAAAAAGATGAACTAACATCTTTCTTACCGCAGGAAATATATGATACTGGTGTTTTGGAATTACAAGATATTATTGCTCCGTCTGCTCTTAAAATTACTCCAAATCAAATAAATTTGGGGGATAAGATTGCTAAAACTTTTTTCATCATTTCTTATCCACGTTTTCTCACTGAAAGTTGGTTTGCCCCAATTATAAATTTAGATAAAATTTTTAATATCTCTATTTTTATTCACCCAATTGAAACGGCTAAAGTTCTCCGTCAATTTCAGAGAAAAGTGGCGGAAGTGCAGAGCCAAATCAATGAACGCTCAAATAAAGGCTTGATTCGGGACCCAATTTTGGATACCGCTTTTCAAGATCTGGAATCTTTACGTGATAATTTACAACAAGCCCAAGAAAAACTTTTTGACGTTGGTGTTTATTTAACAATTTATGGTGATAATGAGGATGAATTAAATAAATTAGAGTCAGAAATAAAATCTATTCTGGAGTCTAAGCTGGTTTATTTAAAACCAGCACTTTTCCAGCAAGAACAAGGTTATAAAAGCATTCTGCCAACCGCTAATGATGAATTAGGAATTCATTCTAAATTAAATTCTTCACCCCTTTCAAGTATTTTCCCTTTTGTTTCTTTTGATTTAACTTCTGACAAAGGAATTCTTTATGGTATTAATCGTCATAATGGGGGACTGGTATTATTTGATCGTTTTTCTTTAGATAACTATAATTCAGTTACCTTCGCTAAATCTGGTTCAGGAAAAAGTTATCAAACGAAACTAGAAATTCTACGCTCTCTAATGTTCGATGTTGATGTTATTGTTATTGATCCAGAAAAAGAATATCAATTTCTATCGGAAGCCGTTGGTGGAAAAAACTTTGATATTTCTCTAAACTCCAATAACCATATTAATCCTTTTGATTTGCCTATGCCCCGGGAAGATGAGTCCCCAGTTGATGTCTTACGATCTAACATTATTAACTTAGTTGGTTTATTCCGAATTATGTTTGGTGGGCTAACACCAGAAGAAGACGCGATTATCGATCGTGCGGTCAGCGAAACCTATGCTCTAAAAGATATCACTCCGGAATCAGATTTCTCCAATTTGGAACCACCACTATTATCTGACTTTGAATTGGTTCTCTCGGGAATGGAGGGGGCGGAAGGTTTGGTCCAAAAATTATCGAAATATACCCGTGGTTCTTGGGCTGGTTTCATCAACCGACCAACCAATGTTGATATTAATGCTAAATTTATTGTTTTCTCTATCCGCGATATGGAAGATGACCTTAAACCCGTCGCCATGTATATTATTACTCATTATATCTGGACCGCGATTAGAAAAGAGTTAAAGAAACGACTTTTGATAATTGATGAAGCTTGGTGGATGATGAAAAGTGAAGATACGGCCTCTTTCTTGTTCAGTATGGCCAAAAGAGGAAGAAAATATTTCCTTGGTCTTGCCACTATTACCCAAGATGTAGATGATTTCATTAAATCACCTTATGGTTTACCAATTGTCACCAACTCATCTATCCAAATTCTCTTAAAACAAAGCCCATCAACAGTAGATAACTTACAGAAAATATTTAATTTGACTGATGAAGAAAAGTTCTTGCTTCTAGAGTCTGATGTGGGGGAGGGGCTATTCTTTGTTGGCCAAAAACACGTGGCAATTAAAGTTATTGCATCCTACACCGAAGATCAAATTATTACTTCCGACCCATCACAATTGTTAGCAATAAAACGGGCGCGAACGGAGTTGGATTCTCAAAGCTCTTCTGTGGTATAATATTAGTATGAAAAAATTACTTATTATCTCTGTATTATTCATAATTTTATCAGTATTTTTCATTTCTCCTGCTCAAGCTCAAAACAACTCTGCTGATGTCGCATTAATCTGGGAAGCCGTCTCTTATACACCGCCTTTTTATAAAGGAAAAGCCCTTAATCCCAATCAAGGAACTGTAGTGGTAGTGGCTATACCAGAAATCTCTACGGAAACTGGGCAAAAAATCAAAACTAGTGATCTAAACTATCGCTGGTATAAAAATGACATTCTACAAAATAGTTCTTCTGGTGTAGGGAAAAACCACTTTACTTTCTCTGGTTCAGTCCCAATTAGAGATATAACTATAAAAGTAATTATCTCTACTTTAGATCAAAAAGTGACTATTGAAAAGAGCGTGACTATCACCAATGTGCCACCAAAAATAATTTTTTACGAAAATAGTCCTATTTATGGTCTAGTTTTCAACCGAGCAATTAAAAATAGTGTTAAAATGATGGCTGATGAGTTTGGAATTAAAGCTTTTCCATATTTTATGAGTATTGACGAAGCCCAAAATGCCAATTTAGATTATACTTGGACAATAAATAACCGGGCTTCATCAGGCCTAGATACTGACAAAACCGCGATGCTTTTTCGACAGGAAATTGCTGGATCAGGAACAACTAATGTAAACCTAAAGATACAAAATAATTCCCGTATCTTTCAATTCACTGATAATAGTTTTATAATAAATTTCGAAAAACAATAATATGACATATACACCATTAGAACCAACAGCTTTTGGAGGAAATCTGACCGCCAGTACCACCTTGGGTCAATTTTTATCTGAAGCTTTCCAATTTGGTCTAGCAATCGCCGCCGCCTTAGCTGTAATTATGATCGTCTGGGGTGGGGTGGAAATTATGTTATCTGAATCACCAATGGGTAAAACCAATGGCAAAGAAAAAGTCTGGAATGCCATTTGGGGTTTAGTTTTGGCCCTGGTTTCTTGGTTAATTCTTTACACCATTAATCCAGAGATCTTAAATTGGAATGCTTTTAATTAGAAAAATTTATGCCAAAAATGTCTAAACAATCAGCTATTATCCTCATCCTCGTGGTCTTTTTAGGTGCCCTTGGTGCTCTAATTTATTTTTATTTTTCTTTTAATAGCCAGCCTCAGACCTTAAGTCCGATTACTAACCTTGATACTTATGATCCTTTTGGTACTAGGGGGGGAGATAATACAATGGCAACAACCGAAATGCCAAGTAATGTAATAGAAGAAAATCCTGTCAGTTTAACCACCGTCAGCAAACTTCGCCAAGTGTCAGCCGAACCAGTTTCTGGTTTTACTATTAGAAAAAATCCACAGACCCAGAAGACAAATATCAATTATATTTTGCGCGCCAATGGTAATATTTATGAAACTTATACTGACTCTGTAGAACTAAGAAGGTTATCTATTACTACGGTACCAAAGGTTTATGAATCTATCTGGTTACCAGATGGTGTTAGATTAATTATTCGATATTTACGAGAAGAGACAGAAAAAATTGATACTTTTTCTGTTAAAATCAACCCCGCCACAACCACTTTAAATGAATTTACGGGGGGAATTGATGGAAATCATTTGCCAGAAAATATTGATGGCTTAGCTATCAACCCGGCGGGTGATAAATTGTTTTATTTGGTAGATAATTTAGATGGTTCTTTTGGTTTTGTGTCCAAACCCGATGGCCTTAATAAAAAACTTATATTTGAATCGCCATTAATTGAGTGGATTGTGTCTTGGCCAAAAGAAGAAATTATTACAATGAATACCAAGGCCTCAGCTAATATTCCCGGTTATTTATATTTCTTAAATAGTCAAACTGGAAATTTTTCAAAAATCATCGGTGGCATAAATGGTTTAACAACAAAAACAAATTTAGGAGCAACAGAAATCCTATATTCCGATAGTACCGAGGGCACACCTAAATTATATTTGTTTGATGTTAAAAAAGGGGAGAGTAAACCCCTGCCTTGGAATACTCTGCCAGAAAAATGTACTTGGAGTAAAATTGATTCAAAAATAATCTACTGTGCTGTACCAAAAAACTTTCCTACCGGGGATTACCCAGATCTTTGGTATCAAGGTTTAGTTAATTTTACAGATGATATTTGGTTAATGAATATCGAAACAGGAGCTGCAACTTTGGTCATAGATTTAGCAAAAGATGCCAATCAAATTATGGATATTAGTGATATGCAATTAGACAAAACTGACAATTATTTAGTCTTCACAAATAAAATAGATTTGACTTTGTGGAGTTTAGACCTTAAATAGCAAGATATTTTACCTTTACTTTTCTATCTTTTCCTTCACCAACAGATTCAGTACTAATATCTGGATAACTGGTTAATGTGCTGTGTACTACCATTCTCTCATAAGACGACATCGGTGCCATCACGACATCTGTCTTCGAATTTTTTGCTTCCTCTGCGGCGCTTATCGCCTTCATTTTTATCTTATCATCAGATTTTGCCTGTAAATCATTAATATCAATTGTACATTTAAAAGTTTCTTCGCCTGAAAAACTATTCTTATTAAAAAGTCTTTTTAAAAGATAAACTAAATCTCGGGCCAAGTCTTCTTTCTCCATAGAAACTTTTTCAAATTCAGCACTTTTAATTGAAAAAATATGCCCCCTCTTTTCGTTTAAGGAATATTCGATAGACTCTGTAGGTATTCCTAATAGATTGAAAATCTCTCCTATTGTTTTTTTTGCTTTTTCTATATCCATCCCGTTTGAAGTTTTACTAATTATTAATAATTACTATACTACATTTTATTTTCTAAAAATCAACATGGTCACCGAACTATCTTCCCCGAACTTCGAGCGGGATCCATTTTTTAAATTTATTATTTATCTTCTTTTTTTAATTTCTTTCTCATATAAACTTCCTGACCGACTGCAAAGACACTAGAGGTAATCAAATAAAGGGAAACGAGTGAGGCAAAGCTACGGGCGATGAAAAACATAAAAACGGGCATTACATATTTCATCTGCATACTCATACTCTTGGCTAATTCCCCCTGGAAAGAAGTGTCTTTAGGCGCCCCTTCCACCTTCTTGGCCGCTGGCATTGTTAATTTAATTTGTAAAAACTGCCCTACCGCAACCACAACCGCTAGTATAGTGCTTTTTTGTGTAATGTCAAAGAATCCTAGAAACATACTATTAATGTGTTCTGGGGCATGAATAAATGAGTAGAGTAAATCAATATTAATATTTGTTATTCCACCCCTATAGAAGACCATATAAAGAGCAATCAAAATAGGAAGTTGAATTAAAGCTAAAAAGATCCCAGAAAAGGGACTAACGCCCCTTTCTTTATATAAAGCCATTGTTTTAAGGGCTTGTTCTTGTTTATTGTCTTTGTATTTTACCTTAATTTCATCAATTTCGGGCTGAATTTTCTTCATTTCAATCTGACTACGAACTGATTTTTGCGAAAGAGGGAATAAAATTAGCTTTATTAGCACGGTAAATAAAATAACCACAATACCAGCATCTATCCAAGGAAAAGTGCCTATAAAGCCAATAAAAGCGTTGTAGAGGGGTCTATATAAGATCAGATTAAAAACGTTACCAATCATCAAAAGAGTATACCTTAAAAGAGGATTATTTTCAACTTAGGATTTTTGCCTTTTTTAATAATTCCCAAATATCTTTCTCTATTTCATTGAATGATAGTTTGGAAATGTCTTTTTTAGTAAAAATTATGACAGACCAACCATTTTTAATGTCTGATAAAGCTTTTTCCACCACCGCTGTCATCTTTCTTTTAATCAAATGTCTACCAACCGATGTCTTTTTTACCTTATTTGGCACCACAAAACTGAAAAGGGTGGGTGATTGGTCATTTTTTAATAGAAAGCGTAGATAAAAATTGTCCCCATGCACAAAAACACCCTCTTTCATAATTTTTTCGAAAGATTCTTTTTTTACCCTTCGGTTAATAGATAGCATAAAGATTAAACCGTGCTTAAGCGCTTGCGCCCTTTTTGTCTTCTCTTTTTAAGGACTCTTTTGCCATAAGACTTTCGGCTTCTAGATAAAAAACCGTGTTTTTTAGCCCTTTTTGCCTTCTTTGGTTTATATGTAAATGACATAACAAAGAGTATAGTTTATTTTTTATGAAACGTCAAATACAAAGCCAAGAAGTTTCCCCCAATTTTTCCACAGCTTATAAACAAATAGGGGTCTTGTGTATAACTTCCACACTTTAAAATTTAGTATATAATCATAAGGCATGACAGAAGAAAATAAAAAACTTTGGCAAAATGTTTTATCGGAGATCGAATTGTCTATTTCTAAGGCCAATTTTAATATGTGGTTTAAAGATACCTTCATTAGTAAGCAAGAAGAGGGGACGGTTTTTGTTGGTGTTCCAAATGTCTTTGTTAAGGACTGGTTAATTAATAAATATCATAAAAATATCTTAAAAAGCTTACGTAGTTTTGGTGAACATATTCATGCAATTGAATATTTGGTAATCAAGCCAGAAATTAAAAAGGTCCCGGTTAAAGAAAATCAAGAAATAGTAGATCATAATGAACTTCCTTTACAAGATTTTTATATTAACAAAGAAGATAATTTAAATTCTAAATATACTTTTGAAACGTTCGTTGTCGGACCATTTAATGAATTAGCTTATGCTGCCACCCAGGCGATAATAAAAAGGACGGCAATTTATAATCCACTTTTCGTTTATGGAGGTACCGGCCACGGAAAAACTCATTTAATTCAAGCGGTTGGTAATCATATTCGAAACAACGGTCTGAACAAAAAGGTTTTTTATTTAACTTCTGAAAAATTTGCTGTAGATTTAATAAATTCTATTTCTAATGGTACAGCTAATCAATTTAAGGAAAAATATCGCAAATATGATGTTTTAATTATTGATGATGTGCAATTTTTCTCTGGTAAACAAAAAGTGGAAGAAGAGTTTTTCCATTTATTCAATAATTTCTATGATAATAATAAGCAAATTATCTTTTCCTCTGATAAACACCCAAATTTTATTCAGGGGCTAGAAGATCGTTTAAAATCAAGGCTTAATTCGGGAATGATAGTAGAAATTCCCAGTCCAGACCTGGAGTCACGTATTCAGATATTTAAAGTAAAGTCTGGTATGTTAAATTTCTCTCTATCGCCTGAAATTATAGAGTATTTAGCTTCATCGTTGGAAGGCAATATCCGAGAGTTAGAGGGGGTTTTAAACTCTATTATCTGCCAATCTAAGTTAAAAGGGCGTGATTTAACAATTACGGAAATAAAAGATTTGATTAAAAATAATCTCAAGCCTAAGAAAAATTCCTCAATAACAGACGTTATAAAAACGGTCGCAGAGTTTTATGGCATAACAGAAAACGAAATTTATGAAAAAACCAGAAAAAAAGCCGTTGTTAAACCACGACAAATAATTATGTATATTCTAAGAGAAGATTTTGATGTTTCTTATCCAACCATCGGAGAAAAGTTGGGGGGGAAAGACCACACGACCGTTATGCACTCGTATGAAAAAATAAAAGAAGATATAAAAACAAATTCTTCCTTAACCAGAGAGCTTAGTCAGATTCGTTCAATGATAACCTAGGGAAAGGCTGTGTAAAAACATTGGATTAAATGTTGAAAAGGTTTGGATAAAAGTTAATTCAAAAAAAATAAAATCTTAAAAACAAAAAGTTAAAATGTTTTATTAACCAGTTAAAAAATAAATAATTTAAAAAATGAAGATATATAACAATAAAAAAACTTATCCACTTATCCACCTATATAATAATAATATTCTTAATTAATTAAATAAAATATATGAAAGTTGAATGTCTAAAAGAAAAATTTTGTTCCGCCGTTTCAAAAGTAGAAAAAATTACCGGTAAAAATATGACATTACCGATTTTATCCTGCATTTTAATTGAAGCTAAAGGAAATTTTTTAATTTTGAAAGCAACTAATCTTGATTTAGGTATAGAAATCAAAATACCAGCCAAGGTTTTACAAGAAGGAATTGTGGCTGTTCCGGGGATTATTTTAAATAGTTTTTTAACAAATTTAACTGGGGATCATAATCTAAAAATAGAAGCCAAAGATGGGAATCTGTCTATTTTAGGCTCAAATAGTCAAACAACAATAAAAAGCTTACCAAATGAAGATTTTCCAACAATACCAAAAGTTAAAGATGGCAAAATTTATGAAATAGAAGCACAAAGTTTAATAAAAGGTTTAAAATCTGTATGGTATAGCGCTTCTTTATCAAGTATTAAACCAGAATTATCTAGTGTTTATATTCATGCAAAAGAAGAGGGTTTGGTTTTTGTAGCCACTGACTCCTTCCGTCTAGCCGAGAAAATGGTTAAGTTTAAGAAGAATAATGAATTCGAGCAAATTTTAATGCCATTTAAAAATGTTGCTGACCTCCTTAAAATTATTAGTGATGAAAAAGATTCTCTTGCTATTAATTTTACTAAAAATCAAATATCTTTTGAGTACGGGGACACTTATATTGTTTCTAGAATAATTGATGGGGTCTTTCCTGATTATCAACAGATTATTGCCAAAGACTTTAAGACTGAAGTAATTATACTTAAACAAGATTTAATAAATATACTTAAATTATCAAACGTTTTCTCTGATAGTTTTAATCAAATTAATATAAAAGTTTCACCGAAGGAAAAAACCTTAGAATTAAGATCAAAAAATTCTAGTGTTGGAGAGAATGTTAATAAATTATCCGCCATGATTACTGGTGAAGAAATTGAAATAAATTTCAATCATAAATATATTATAGATTGTTTCCAGTCCATTGATTCTGACAGCGTCTCATTGTCTTTTAATGGACTAAATAAGCCAATGGTCATCCGTGGAATTTCGGACAAATCTTTCACCTATCTTGTGATGCCAATGAACCGTTAGGGGGTAGTATCAAATACAAACACAAAGGTTTAACCTTGGTTTGACATATTTTGTATTTAATGTAAAGTGAAAGAGGAAGTAGGAAATAGGAGTCCTTTACGTCGCAAACAATAGGAGGGAGACAGTATGAAATGGCCGGAGTTGATGCTCATGATTCGACATGACGTGTCCGAATACAATGTGCTCAAGAAGAAAAAGGAGGGAAGCGTCCTATACTGGGAATTCCTTCAGCATTTCAAGCAAGACCCTAACTCAGAGGAGACTCGCCGTTTGGCCCTTGGGGTTCAAGAGGCGTTCGCCATGGGAATGGGTGATGCTGACACCAATTTGGTGGATGAGGAAGCGGATCGGGCCAGCAAAACTGGCGCAGCCCTTCGGAGTCTGTATCTGGAGAGACCACCTCACATTATCTTCGTCTCACCATATCGGCGAACCAAGCTGACCTTGTCGGGTTTGAAGCGGGGCTGGCCGGAACTAGACGGAGTGAAGGTGGTGGAGGACGAGAGAATTCGCGAGCAGGAGCACGGTCTATCCTTGCTCTACAATGACTGGCGAGTATTTCATGTTCTGCATCCAGAGCAAGCGGCTCTGCGCAAACTCGAAGGTGCTTACTGGTACCGCTACCCTCAAGGAGAGAGCGTGCCGGACATGAGGGAGAGGAATCGCTCGTGGATGGGTACTGTGGTTCGGGACTTTGCTGAAAGGCGGGTTCTGGCCGTTACGCACCATCTGAACATTCTGGGTGTCAGAGCCCATTTGGAAAGATGGAGTGCCAACAGATTCATTCAAGAGGATCAACAGGACAAGCCGATCAACTGCGGCGTGACGGCTTATTGTGGTCATCCGGAAAAAGGGGAAGACGGACACTTCCTTCTGGATTACTACAATCGGTGTTTGTGCTAGAAGTGGTGCGAAAGGAAAGTGAACACGGCAAGCGTAACCTTGCCGTGTTTTTCATTGAGCCAGAACAAGGTTTAACCTTGGTCTGGGTATATTTTCTTCTAAACAACAAATGGTAGACGGTCGTGTGTCATTTATTGTTTTGAAATACGCCATGGCGTATCTGGCGATATGTTTTTAGGAGATTTGTGGTACACTTTTGTTATGAGTGAAAATAAAATGATAGAATCTAATACCGAACAAAGGAAAATGGGCGGGGAATTAAAACAAAAAGCAGAATTTTCTATAGAAAAAGCTAAGCGGGTTATTTTAAATAATATTCCCGACGAGGAAATTATTTCTATTTATGTAAAAGGTAGTTATGCTCAAGGCGAACTTCAACCAGATAGTGATGTTGATGTAGTGGTAATCCTTAAAACTGAGGAATATTTACCAAAAGTTTATACTCTGGATACTAACACTTCTAATCCTACAGAAATTCCCTTTGCTATTGTGGCCTACACATTAAAGGAACTACAAACTGGAGAGAAAGCGGTTAATCGCCCTAAAATTTCTTCTCCTGTTAGTGTTTTTGTAAAACAATTAGACTTTTTACCACTTATTTATGGCGAAAAGCCAGAAGGGAATTTGTTTACTAGGACAGATAAGAAAGATCTAACTGCCCACCCGAGTGCATTTCATAGTACTTTTTTACCTGACTATGTGGTCGGTAAATTTTCTATTCAGGAATTAGTTAAGCAAGCCCTTTGGCTAGCAGATAGGGAACAAAGGTTGCTGGGTAATGTCCAAGGATATTCTTGGCAAGCTCTTTCTGATTCTGTAAAAGATAAAGATCACATCATCCACACCACCCTCCGTCTTCGCCGACAAGCGAAAATCTCCACCTTAGAAAAAGCTGATTTTGTACAAAAGCTAGAAACTTATCTTAGTTTTCTTGAGAGTAATTATAATCAGACTAATTTCAAACAAGGTTTAACTTTGTTCTGACTTCGATCTGTGATAAATATGATAAAATGGTGAGATGAAAATAGAGACTAGTTGGATTTCAAAGAGGACGGGGAAAGAGGTCAGGGCCTATTTTGAAGAGGCCGATGACTTTTCTAATTTACCTCAAGAAAAAATAAAAAGCATTTGTGCTTTTTGCTATCTGGACGGACAATTTGTAGTGGTAAAAAATAATTCAAATTGGGAACCGGTCGCCGGACATGTGGAGGTGGGGGAAACACCAGAACAAGCTTTGATTCGAGAAATAAAAGAGGAATCAAATATGAAAGTCTTAAAATGTTTTCCTATTGGTTATCTTTATACTTATGGGGAAAATATTTATCAAACGCGGTATTTGTGTTTGGTGGAGCCCTATGGTCCTTTTGTCAGCGATCCCGATGGTGGGGTGACAGAAATCAAGTTAGTCAAACCAGAGGATCTTCCCTCGGTCATTGATTGGCGTGACACCGCCCTTTTGATGAAGGATCGCTGTCTCAAAATTCTTACTAATCTTTAATTTTTCAAATACAAAGGCTTCGCCTTCAAAGGCGAAGCCTTTGTAGCCTTTGTGTGTTTCTGGGACTAGACTAAGGTTAAACCTTGGTCTGGGTACATTTTCTTCTAAACAACAAATGGTAGACGGTCGTGTGTCATTTATTGTTTTGAAATATTTGGTAAAAACAAAGTGGTGTGATAATATTTTTATATGTCTTGGTTCAGCCCCAAAAATATTCCAGAAACAAATTATAATCCCGATGATCGGGTAGAAGCCTTTGTTATGAAAGCTGGGCTTATCGGCGCAATTGTTTTAGAAGCTTTTAATAATATAGACCCTCTACATGTTATATATGGTGATAATAGTGATGAATACTTGGGATATGCTGAGCGTTTTATGAATCAATTAGGAACAAAAAAGTTAAAAGATTTGACTGATGATGAAATATTGACTCTCGTCAGGGGTTCATTTCACCCAAATCAGATTGGTAAATTTGTTTCCGAGGAAGATATCCAAATTTTAATTAATAATATAAAAGAAATTAAAGTTTCTTTTCCAGATAGATAATATTTCAAACACAAAGGCCTAGCCTTTGAAAAGCTGAAAATAGCGTGAATTTGGTCAAAAAATGACACAAATTCACGCTAAACTTGACTTTTAACATGAATTTACTATACTTACTATATAACATTTAATATAAAATTATGTCTATACAAAAACCAATAAAAAATCGAATTCAGGAATTGAAGGTTGAATATGATACTTTGCGCAAAGGCAAGGAGTCCCTTTTGTCTCTACTTGATGAAGCAGAAGCCCCGGAAAGCGTGTACAATTCAAACGCTATAGAAAATTCTACTTTAACCCTCAAAGAGACAGAGAAAATTCTTTTAGAAATGGAAGTCTCACGCGATGTCTCAGTCAGGGAAATTTTTGAAGCAAAAAATCTAGCCAGAGTGATTTCTTATACTAGAGAAAAATCACAAGTCGAAGAATTATCAAAAGAATTGATCCTATTACTTCATAAAATGCTGATTGGGAATATTAATGATTCTATCGCCGGACGTTTCAGAAAAATTGGAGAATATGTCAGAGTTGGCACACACGTCGCCCCAGCGCCAGAACATGTAGAAAAAATGATCGAGTCTATTCTGTCGGAATACGGCAGTAATCACGAATTATATTTTTTGGAAAAGATTTCAAAGTTTCATCTTGATTTTGAAACTATCCACCCATTTTGTGATGGCAATGGCCGTATTGGTCGGGTCCTTATGAATTTTCAGTTGTTGCGTTTTGGTTTTCCACGTTTGATTATTCGTGATAAGGAAAAGAAACTTTACTATCAGTCATTTGGTGATTATCGTGATACAAAAAAGACCAAGACTATGGACAGGGTTATTTCTTTAGGGCTTTTGGAATCACTTAATAAGCGTGTAGCTTACTTGAAAGGCAACCCCATTATCACTTTAGCTGATTATGCTAAGAAAAATAATATTAAGACCCCAATCTTATTAAACGCCTCTCGTCGCCAAACTATCTCGGCTTTTAGAGAAAAAGGTGTATGGAAAATCGCTGAGAATTTTATTTATGAAGCCTAAAACAAAACAACTTTTTCGGAAAATCGTTCGGGACTGTGCGGATTGCGGGCGGGAAATGACCGTGTATATTTACGCTGATAAAAAGAAGAATAATTATCGGGGTGGGCATTACTTCGGCAAGATTGGTATTTGTTCTAAAAAAGAAAATGAAAAAATGTTTAAGTCTGGCATCAGAAAATCAAAATTCGGCAAGCTTGTTTTAAATGTCTATAAATACGAAGCTAAACCTTATAAATATCTCGAATATTGGGAATGCCCAAGGTGTTATTGGGGGAGGGGGAATACCAAAGCGTCATAATCCTTAAATATCTAGAACGGCTCAACGAGATTACTCGTTGAGCCGTTCGCTTTGGTTGGAAAATAAGGGGATTTTGTGATACCATTTGATTTATGAAAAACCTTAAGGAACTAACTAAAAGAAGAGACGATATTCTCGTAGAGATCAAAGATTTGAAAAAGAGGCATGATATATCATGCAATATTTATAATATGGACTGCTCGGAATTAATATCTAGGATGATTAAAAATGAAATAATCGTTGATTCTATAATAACAGATCCACCTTATAATGTGAGTAGAAAGAATCAACTTGGGTATTCAAACATGGGTAGGAGTGGAATGAATTATGGTGTTTGGGACTATGATTTTGATCAAATAAAATGGTTAAAAAATATTTCAAAGGTCATTAAACCAGGTGGTACTATTATTATCTTTAATAATTGGAAAAATATGGGTGATATTGCTAAGGAACTTGAAAAGCAAGGTTTTATTGTTAAGGACCTAATTCGTTGGGTAAAAAGTAATCCTATGCCAAGAAATGTCGATCGTAGATATGTTAACGATTATGAATTAGCAATATGGGCTGTTATGGATGGTTCACAATGGACATTTAATAAGCCAAAAGAGAATTCATATATTCGCCCAGAATTTAGAACAGGAGTTGCTTCTGGTGGTAAAAATAGAATTCATCCAACACAGAAAAATCTGAAGTTGATTGAAAATATATTACAAATTCATACAAATGAAGGCGATGTCGTTTTTGATCCGTTTCTTGGTTCTGGCACCACAGCGGTTGCGGTATTAAATTGTAAAAGAAAAATTATAGGATCAGAGATAGACGAAAAATATTTTAATAAGACACTAGAAAGGATTAAAAATGATTAACTCTCCATTAAATTATACCGGCAACAAATTTAAGGTACTTAAACAGATTATACCATTGTTAAGTACTGATAAAAAAATAATCTGCGATGTGTTTTGCGGTAGTGGATTGGTCTCATTGAACTCAAATTACAGTAGGATAATTATGAACGATAATTTTTCTCAAATTATTGACATAATTAATATGTTTATGGATGAAGATTTAGATTCATTAATCAGAGAGATTGATTGCATGATTAATAAATATGGTTTTACTGATACATATAAAAATAATAAGTCTAAATATTTAGAGAAAAAACATGAGGGTCTATCAAAATATAATAAAGAACCGTTTGAAAGACTTCGTTCGGATTATATTAATAGACCTACTCCGCTCTTATTATTCATATTAACCATATTTAGCTTTAATCATTATATTAGGTTTAACAAGAAAGGCGTATATAATTTACCTGTAGGAAAGGTCGATTTTTCGAAATCTTTAAGAGAAAAAACAAAGATGTATTCAGAAGCCTTGAAACTAAAGAATATAACTTTATTAAATAAAGATTTTAGAGATAAGCTATTATATGAAAAGGATGCCTTATATTATTTTGATCCCCCATATTTAATCACAAGTGCACCGTATAATACAAACTGGGGCATAGATGAGGAGTGTCAATTATTAAAAATACTCGATGGGCTAGACTTAAAAGGTAAGAAGTTTGCACTTTCAAATGTTTTGCGTTCTAATGGAAAAGAAAATAGCATTTTAATCAAATGGAGTAAAAAATATCATATTCATAAAATTAATAGAAAATATACTAATTCAAGTTACCAAAAGAAAAATTTATCAGAAGCAGAAGAGGTCTTAATAACTAATTATTAATATATATGGGAACAGCAGGAAACAGAAAAGGTTACAAGGTATTCTCAATTAATACAACAATTAGAAACCCACAAAGGAATATAGATTTCCTAAAAGTGGTAGCGAATTTTGACGGCTTCAGATTGACCACCAATAATAAGTTAAAGATTTATCATGAATTTATTAAGAATGGAGTATATATACCTAATAATATTAGTAATGAAATCTTTGATAAGATTAAAAACAAAATTCCGCTAGACGATAAGGAAATATATAAGATAGTTAACGATAACCCACAAGAAACTGGAAATAATGGTAGAGTTATGACCCAAATTAGGGCTTTGAAAGATTTAGAATTTATTGCGTTGCGTGGCAAAAGAAACCAGCTAATACTAACTATCACAAAACTTGGTAGAGAATATATAAATGGTGAGGATGTAGAAATCATATATACAAAATCGTTGCTAGGGATGCATTATGGAAACATAAATAGAAAAACTGTTTTAAACAAGGCGAGACCTTTTCTAAATACAATCTTTATTCTCGATTATTTAAATCGATACTATGAGATAAATGATCCGGAATCAGATTTCCTAAAAAATGGGATATTATTTCATGAATTTGGAGGGTTTATTCTGTCTATGAAGGATTGTAATTATAAAATAGTAGCTGATCAAATTATTTCATATCGAAGAGAATTTACTAAGAAATTTAATCCTGATTATTTTAAATCGTATTTTATTGGGAATGGTATTATTAGTTTGAAGGATGAGACTTTTACTTCAGAGTATCCTGACGAGATAATAAGAAAATTCTCAATGACTGGATTACTTGAGGTGCACGGTAGATCAAAGTATTCCTATATAAGATTTGTTGGATTTAATATTATCAAAATAAAGCAGCTTATTAGTAAATATTCGGATTATAAATATGAAGATTTTAATAATGAGGCTGATTATGAAAAATATGTTTCGAATGTCTTCATCCCGTGGGAGTCTTCCGCTGTTGAAAAAGAGGAAATAATTAATAACCAACTTGCGCAAATTAAGTCATTAGATAAGACATTTGAATTACCTCCAGGTATTGTTGGTGATGAAAGGTTAAGGGCTCTTGATAAAAAGAATAGTGAATTTATTTTCAGAGATAAGGTAATAGAAGTTGAGTTTAAGAATATTTATAGAGAACTTCTAATACTATCAAGAGAACTAAAGACCAAATCTGAATATGAAGAGACAATACCTGAACCTGTTAGGTTGGAATGGTTAATAGCTTTATTATTTGCAAAACAATATGGGCATCAATTTGTTAAGCCATCAATGAGACTTAATCCTGATGGGACACCAAAAAGCTTTGCTGGATCTGGTAAGGCAGACATAGTTTTTGAGGATCGTATGCACATGTATATATTAGAAGCGACTATGATGTCTGGCTCGAATCAACAAGAGAATAGTGAAACTACCTCTGTATCCTCACATTTGAAAGACTATAGTATTAACAATAAGTTTAATGGTGCGTTGCTAGTGGCACCAAAGATCCATAATCGTGTAGCAAAATATTTTCAATTTATATTTAATGTTGATCAGTCATTTATGTTGCCTGTGAGTATTAAACTTTTCTCCTCGGTTGTTGAAAACAATAAGACGATCGATTCTTTCACACAGAATTATAAAGAGATCCATAGTCGACTAATTAATTCTGGTTCTAATGTCGAGTCTTTTGTTGATTCTGTGAATCAAGGTGCAGAGGGTAGTTTTAAGGATATAATTATAGAAAAAGAGAAGGATTCTGTTACAGGAGAGGAGATCTTATCATCTTACACTGGAGCTATGATTAATTTACCACTATATGAATCTGTTGGTTGTGGGGAATTAATGAAGGCAGAAATAATTTCTGAGGAAACGATTGCTGTACCAAAAAGCTACCTTTCGTCAGGATCAAAGTATTTTGTTCTCAGGGTCACCGGTGATTCTATGAATAAGGCAGGAATAAACGACGGAGATTTAGTTTTGTGTGTGAAAAACTATCATCCAGAAATTGGTAATAAAGTGGTTGCGTTAATTGGAGACGACGCAACAATAAAAGAATACCATAATAATGGTAAGGTCGTGACTTTAAAACCACGTTCCGATAATCCAAAACATCAACCTCTAGTTTTTACAGATAATGAGGAGATGAAAGTTTTAGGTGTGGTGGTTAGAGTTTTAGATCAAGAATTATAAAACAGAAAACTCATTCACCCCATTCGCCAAAAATGGCGAATGAAAATTATTTGGAGTGAAGAACATAAAATTTGATGATTTTGGGGCGGTGTGATAGCATAAAATTATGAAAAACAAAGCAGAAGATATAGGAAAAAGGGAAACACAAAAGGAATTTATAATAAGAAAAAGAAAGGAGATTAAGGACGAGCTTGTGATTTTTTTGAAGGACATCGATCATCCAATGAGGGCTGACGATATCTTGGCAGAAGTCCTTCATGATGATAATGATGAGGATTTTAACGATTTTGTTATGTTTCTAGGACGCGACAGTATGATGGAAGATCCGGAGAGCGCTCAAGAAATGGCGATGGACTTGTTCAACTTTTTTCCACGGCAAACACTTCACGGAAAATCATTGGCGGAACTGATGCCTTTTACGGAGCTTAAGAAGATGGAGAAAGCTTTTCAGGATTTTAAAAATGGCACCGGAGATGGTAATTATAGTTATTCCTTGCCGAAGGAATTATGGTAATTTAATTATATGATACCAAAATTTGATATTGAAAAAATAAAGTTTTCTGTTGACGAACCTACTTTTAATAAGGCTGTGAATTTGTATGAGGGTGGAAAAGTGGTGGATTTTAAAGAGGAATTTAATGGTTATTCCGCTATCGTGGAAGGTACGCATCCATATCAGGTATCTGTTGATATTAATCATCATGATAGGGGGAATTGTAATTGTTATCTGGGAATGGAAGATATTTTATGCAAGCATATGGTGGCAGTCGCCATTTATGCGTTGTTTAAGGGTAAAAAAATTGATGAGCAAGATAAGAAAATATCTAATCAACCTATTTGCAGTGGTAAATTAGGAATTCTAAATAGAGAAGAACTAGCTGAAATTAAAAAGAAAATTACTGAGGCTTTTAGGTACATCAAGCCCTATAGTGGACCATCAAAGACTTGGTTTATATATCAAAATTCATTGACTGAAGGTTGTGGTAGGTTATCGGCCTTAATTTGTAACTTCCCTGTAAGTGTTCAAACAGCCAAACTATTGGTGGATATTCTTATGAGGGCTGAAAAAAAGATATTAGATGGAGGTGTTGATGATTCTGATGGGACAGTGGGTGATTTTATGACTTTGACGGTGGAAGTGCTAAAAGAATACGCCAGATTAAATCCGGATTGTGTGGAGTCTTTTAAAACTCTCAAAAATTTATCAACCAGTTTTGGCTGGGAGGAGCCACTGGTAAAATTGATGAAATAATAAAACACCATATTCATAAATAAACAGGTAGAGATTCTTACTCGCTCGGAATTTGGGGGGAAAAGTGTTGCTAAATAAGGTAAAAATAGGTGAGATTGTAAGTTAGTTAACATTGCTTGCGTTGTATATAACTAAGTACCAACTTAGTTATATTTCATGATTAGAAATGTTAAATCCATCTTATTTATAATGATAATAGGCTTCGCTAGGACCGACCTCAAGGAAGGCTCTTTAGGGTGAATACCAAGGCTAGGCTTTGGGATTACCCAAGGCCGAGCTTTGGTATGCAGATAGAATTAATGATATAATTTAAATATATTTTATGTTTAATATTGCTCAATATTTAGAAAAATTTAGGAATCTTGGGTTGGGGGAGAGGAGAATAAAAGAGGCGATTAAAACTTCGGTTAAAGAAGTGCTTAATTTTGATTTGGAGACAAAAGATATTTTAGTAAAAAATGGCGAAGTAATTTTTAAAGTTTCGCCTGCGATGAAAAATAGTATTTTTATAAAAAAAGAAGCCATTTTAAAAAGAATGGAAGAAAATGGAGTGAAGAATGTGGGTGATATACGCTAATCATTAACCCTAAAACTTACCTCCACCTCACTTTTATTATACACAGAATCAGTGGCGATTATTTTTAATATATTTTCAGAATTAATAGAATTAATTTCGCTGGGAATAAAAGAAAAGAGGAAAGGTGAATTACTAGTTGTTCCAACGTAAGTATTATTTATATAAAAATCTAATTTTGTTAATGGATAAGTACCAGAACTTGATGTTTGAACTAAAACGCGCTGATCTCTACTATAAATAGAACCTGATATTGGGCTGAGGATATTTATTTTAGGCAAATTAGCTTTCGTGTGGACATTGTCACTGCCAGTTGGTTCGATCGGATATGGTAAACTTTGAGTTTTTAGCCATTGCTGAACAGGATATTCCCAGTGTTCAAATTGTGGATCATCTGACGGATTTTCGGGCACCGCACCCCAAGGATTATTTTTATCTACCCAATACAATATCTCATGTACATTGGGAAAGAAGACTTCTTGGCGGGTCTCCATGGGGGTTAAATTGGTCGCTAATCGACCGGAAATCTTATCAATAGTAAATGAGTCATAACCTTGCCAAACACCCCGGAAAACTGGTTTTATTTCGGTACTGGTTGGTTCAGGTTTTGTAAAATATTCTTTAGAAAAAGAAGGAAGGGCTTGATCCATAAAAGCCCGCCACATTGGAGAAATAATTAAGCCGGCAGTTTTCTTAACCATAGAACTATTATTATTATTACCAGCCCAAGCGCCGACGACTAAATTTGGAGTATAGCCGACAATCCAAACATCACGAAAATCATTCGTCGTTCCGGTTTTAACGGCGACTGGTCTATCAGTAAATTCTAAAGGTGAATTGGCGCCGTAGCCGGGGAGACGAGCAATATTATCGGACAAGATATCAGATATTTTATTGGCGCTTTCGGCCGAGAGAACTTGTTCGGGACTATATTTCGCTTGTTCTAAAATTTCTCCTTTAGTGTTTTCCACTTTTAAAATAGAAAGATAAGGATTTCTTATTCCAGCATTTGCAAAAACACCATAAGCGCTAGTTAATTCCAGTGGGGAGACTTCACCACCACCCAGAACCAAAGTTAAACCATATTGTCCAGCTTCACCCAAACTACTAATACCCATATTTCGTGCGGTCGTGATAGAATCTTTTATTCCTGCGAGATATAAAGTTTTAATAGATGGGATATTTCTTGATTGAGCTAAGGCGTCTCTTAAAGTAATTGGACCTAAATATTTATCATCATAATTAACTGGCATATAACAATCTTCGGGATTAGTATTACCAATTGGCCAACCCTGGGCGGTACAGGTTGTTTGGAATTCTGTCGGTAAATCAAAGACCACAGTTTCTGGTGTATAACCTTTATCAAAAGCAGTCGCATAAACAAAAGGTTTGAAAGTTGAACCGGGCTGGCGGTGTGCTAGAGCAACATTAAAATTACCATCGATTTCTTTATCAAAATAATCTCGAGAACCGACCATAACTAATATTTCTCCGGTTTTGGGATCAATGGCCACTATTGCGGCATTTTCGGCATTAAATTTTTCTTTATTTTCAAAAGCATATTTTTTTACAATTTCTTCCGCTTTAGCTTGCAAGCTATAATCAAGAGTGGTTATTACTCTTAAACCCTCTTCACGAATCGCTTTATCACCATATTTATTTTCTAAATATTGTCTAACATATTCAACAAAATGTGGAGCCTTTAGACTATTTCCTTCCCTTGGTTTGAAAATTACTATTTCTTTTTTGGCGGCATTATATTCCGTCTGGGTGATAAGACTATTGTTTAGCATTTTTTCTAAGACAAGATCTTTTCTAGCGTCTAATTTGTCTCGATTATTACCATAGGGAGAATAATAAGTTGGAGCGTTTGGAATTGCGGCTAAATAAGCGGCTTCGGCCAGTGTTACCTCAGAAGCTTTTTTCTTGAAAAAAGATTGACTGGCTTCTTCAACACCATAAAGACTACCACCATAAGGATTTTCATTTAAATAAATAGATAGAATTTCTTCTTTATTCATCACTTTTTCTAATCTAATAGCCAATACCCATTCTTTTAATTTTCGTGATATGGCTTTTTCGGAGGTGAGTAAAGAATTTTTTATAACCTGTTGAGTTATTGTTGATCCACCGCCACTACCGCCAGCGAGATTGGTCAAGATGGCACGAATAATTGCTTTTATTTGTATTCCACCATGATTAAAAAAATTAGTATCTTCTATTGCAATCACGGCTTTTTTTATGTACGGAGAAATTTCTTCATATGGAACTACTCGTCTTTTAATATTTTGATTTAAGTCAAAAAGTAAAATTTCACCAGTTCGGTCATAGATTTTGGTACTTTGAGATACGGTTCTTTCCTCAAAAGATTTTAAATCTGGCAATTTAAAGGTGGACACCCAAAAAGCCAAGAGGCCCAGACAAATGAAGCCCAGACTGAACAGATAAACCAAGGCTTTTTTATAATGTTTTTTAACTCGACGCATGATTCTGGCTATTGTATCACAAATATGATAAATTTAAAGGATGAAAATAGATACTGATCCCAAAAAAATAGAAGAATTTCTAACACGTGGAGTGGAGAATATTTATCCGAATATCGATTTTGTTAGGAAGCAATTATTCAGTGGAAAAAAATTGACAATGTATCTTGGTATGGATCCCACCGCTCCAAGTTTGCACATTGGAAATTTTGTTCCAGTGATGAAACTGAAAGAATTTCAGGATTTAGGCCATCAGGTTATTCTTTTAATTGGAGACTTTACTGCTACTATAGGAGATCCAGATAAATTATCTGTTCGAAAACCACTGACCAGAAAGCAAGTTTTAAATAATTGTCGTTTTTATAAAAAACAATTATCAACTTTGATTAAGTTTGGTTTTACAGGAGCTAAATTGAAATATAATTCAAAGTGGTTGAGGAAGATGAATTTTGAGGATGCTTTGAATTTAGCTTCTAAGATGACGGTAGATCAAATGCTGAAACGAGATATGTTTCAGGAGAGGATGAAACAGGGTCGGCCGGTATATATTCATGAGTTCATGTATCCTTTAATGCAGGGTTATGATTCAGTGGTTATGAATGTCGACGGAGAAATTGGTGGAAACGATCAGACTTTTAATATGTTGGCTGGTAGAGATTTGGTTAAAGAAATGTTAAATCGTGAGAAATTCGTTATCACTACCAAATTATTGGCAGATCCAAATGGTGTAAAAATGGGTAAAACAATGGGTAATATGGCGGCACTAACCGATAGCCCCTCAGAGATGTTTGGTAAAATTATGAGCTGGACCGATGGGATGATTCTTGGTGGATTTGAGCTATCCACCTTTATTCCAATGGAAGAGATTGAAAAGATAAAACAAGAAATGTTGGCGGGAGTGAATCCACGAGATATAAAAGTAAGATTGGCGAAAGAAATTGTGACTATTTATCACAGTAAAGAAGAGGCAGATAAGGCCGAAGAAAATTTTGTGAAGACTTTTAAGGAAGGGGGTGTGCCGGAAAAAATAGACGAAGTGACGGTGGCCAGCGGGGGACTGTTATCTGAAATTTCGGTTAAGGCCGGATTGGTTAAATCAAAGGGAGAGTTTAGAAGATTAGT
Organism: uncultured Candidatus Saccharibacteria bacterium; assembly: GCA_964485905.1. Taxonomy (GTDB): domain Bacteria; phylum Patescibacteriota; class Minisyncoccia; order Phycocordibacterales; family GWA1-40-21; genus CAIJXO01. Next base: position 45,857 of record CAZAJY010000002.1, read on the forward strand.
TTTAGAAGGTGCAGTTTCTAACCAAGAGACTGGTGAAAAAATCACAGATCCAAATTATCAGATTACTTCCACCGCCATATTTAAAATAGGGAAAAGAAGGTTTTTGAAAGTGACAGTATCGTAACTAAAATAGTTAAATTAAAAATTATCGACGTCGTTATACTCGCTGAAATCTTCAGTAAAAGTATCTTCAATAATTGCTGGATCAATAGCCGAATCTTCTCCACCTAATAATTCTTCTTCAGGAAGATCCCCATCTTTTTTATCTACTACTTTTTCGTTGGTGTTACTTTTTTTCTTCATTTTCTTAAATTATTTTCTTATAAAATTTCCGTGAAAAACGGAGTTTTTATATTAATAGCATGCCTGAAAATGTTTGCAAGGGGTCAAAAAGTGGGGGCTGTGGAAAACTATCTGTTGGTGGCGAAATAGGTGAGTCCACAAGCGATTGCGTCATATTCATCATCATATTTCAACGGCTCAACGGCGATGAGCCGTTCAACCATTTGAATTACTTGGTTTTTATCACTTTTACCATAACCAGTTACAGCTACTTTGATTTGTAAGGGGGTGAATTCAGTTATTTTTAATCCCGCCTTAGCCGCTTCATATAAAATTACACCTCGGGCTTCGCTCACCTTCATTGCCGTCTTGGCATTGGTTTTGAAAAATAAATTTTCAATTGCCAAGGCTTCGGGCTTGTATTTTTTAATTACTTTTCCTATTTCTTCTCCAATTGACCTTAATCGGTCTTCATGTTTTTCTTTAGCTGAAGTTTTAAAACATTCAGAAAAAACCAGAGTTTCCCTTCTAGTTCCTTTTTCTAATATGGCAATTCCTAGTCTTTCGTAACCGGGATCTATAGCGATGATTTTCATAATATGATTATAACAAAATCTGGTTAATTATTCCTTTTTCTTTTTCAACCTCCCTGCTTCGCGGACTCAGCATCCCTCCTTGACTAAGGAGGGAGTTCAGAAACAAAATATCTAAATGTCTTAGTGTTTTCGGCTTCCCCCTCCTCAGTCGAGGAGGGATGTCTATTCTGATAGACGGGGCGGTTGTCTTACTCCGCATTAGTCCAAACTTCCTGCACCTCATCATTATCTTCCAATTCATCAATTAATTTTTCTAATTTAGTCCCGTCTTCGTCCGAGATTGGTACCGTCATATTGGGCACATAATCTTCTTCGGCTGATTTAGTAAAAGCCCAAGAAGCACTGCCGGGCGCAGCAAGAGCCGAACCGTTTCCTGTTAAAATATGTTTCACTTCGCCGGCCGCTTTGTTTCGGTTATCTGTTAAGGCTTCAATTATTATAGCGACACCACCCGGACCATAGGCTTCATAGAGAATTGATTCCATTTGAGTCGCATTATCATTTTTCTTTAATGCGCGTTCAATATTTTCATTTGGCACATTATATT
>CAZAJY010000003.1:0-45935 GCA_964485905.1 uncultured Candidatus Saccharibacteria bacterium
AAAGATCAAAGTTATTTCCTATGGACTTTGACACAAAAACAATTATCAAAAACTTTATTTCCAGTAGGGGATTTGGAAAAATTAGAAGTTAGAAAATTAGCTAAAAAATTTGATTTAGATAATGCAACTAAAAAAGATAGTCAGGGGGTGTGTTTTATTGGTAAAATTGATATGGCAGATTTCTTAAAAGAATACATCAAGCCCAAAATTGGAAAGGTCTTAAATGAAAAAAAAGAGATAATCGGTCGGCACGATGGAGTCTTTTATTATACTCTCGGTCAAAGACATGGTTTTACTATTACCAAGAAAACAAATAACGATGACAGATATTTTATTATTAAGAAAGATTCCAAAAACAATACTCTTACAGTTTCCAATAACCCAATTATAGAAAAAGAAATTTCTAGTCAAGAAATTAAATTAAAAAATATAAATTGGACCTTGGGTATTGAGCCAGATTTAAAGAAAGAATATTTAGCCCGTATTCGTTATCGTCAACCTTTAGAAAAATGCCACCTTTCATGGCAAGGTTCAACCTTGACAGTAATCTTTAAAAATCCACAAAAAGCCCCAACCCCCGGCCAATCTGTTGTTATTTATGATCAAAGGGTGTGCTTAGGTGGAGGAATTATAGTATAATACTTTGATGCCACCAAAGGGAATTTATATTATAAAATCTGATGGGACGAGAGAGCTTTTTAATAGAGAGAAACTTTTACATTCTCTGAAAAGAATTGGCACTGATTCTGCTACGGCTGAGTTAATTGTCAGTAAGGTTGAAAAAGATATTCAGGAAGGTAATTCTACCAAGGAAATTTACCGTCGGGCATTTACTTTACTCAAAAAACATCAGCGGCCAGTGGCCTTAAGGTATTCATTGAAACGCGCTATCGCCGAACTTGGTCCATCGGGATTTCCTTTTGAGAAATTTGTAGCGGAGATATTTAAAGCTCAAGGTTATCAGGCGATGACCAATCAAATCGCCTTGGGCACCTGTGTGCCACACGAAATTGATGTGGTTGCCTATAATGATACAGAGCTTATTATGGTAGAAGCAAAATTTCACACTGATTTTGGCATTCATTCTGATTTAAAAGTAGCACTGTATATCAAAGCACGGTTTGAAGATTTACAAAAAGGTGTTTTCCGTTTTGGTGGTAAAGAACGCCGGCTAACTAAGGGTATGCTTATTACTAATACTAATTTTTCTTCTACAGCAATTCAATATGGGGAATGCGCTAAATTAAATATGATCGGTTGGAATTATCCACAAGAAAATAATTTACATCATTTAATCGAAAAGCTTAACTTAGTACCGGTGACCGTCCTAACCACTTTAACCCAGAGTGATAAGAAAATGTTTTTAGCTAATGATATTGTTTTATCAAAGCAATTAGGAGACTTTGGTTTATTAAAAAGTTATGGCTTTGATGATTTAAAAGCCCAGGCCGTAGTTAAAGAAGTTTATGATCTATGTCGAGAATGTATCGGACCAGAAGAATTAGAAAAAATAAATAAGGAAAAAAATAATGAGCCAATATTATAATTCAAAAAGAACTAGAGGATTATACGATCCTAAAAATAAAGAGCCTCACCGTTTGTCGCGTTCTAAGTTGGATTTATTTATGAATTGTCAGCGCTGTTTCTATTTAGACCAAAGACTAGGTGTTGGTCGGCCAGCTTCTTTTCCGCTGACTTTAAACAACGCTGTGGATTTTTTGATGAAGAAAGAATTTGATATTCATCGGGCCAAGCATTCAGCTCATCCTCTAATGAAGACTTATGGTATAGATGCTGTGCCTTTTGATGATCCTAAGATGGAAGAATGGCGAGATGCTTTACGCCGTGGTATTTCATATTTACATAAACCAACTAATATTATTCTACGAGGTGGGGTAGATGATATTTGGATTAATCCTAAAGGAGAATTAATTGTTGTGGATTATAAAGCCACGAGTAAAGAAGAAGAAATTACTTTAGATGATGAGTGGAAAATTCAATATAAAAGACAGATGGAAATTTATCAATGGTTATTTAAACAAAACGGCTATAAAGTTTCTGATACTGGTTATTTTGTTTATGTAAATGGCAAGACCGATAAAGAAGCTTTTGACGGTCGTTTAGATTTTGAAGTAACGATTATTCCTTATGTTGGTAAAACCGATTGGATTGAAAAGGAAATTTTTAATATGAAAGAATGTTTAGATTTACCAAATGCTCCAATGGCTAATCCAGATTGTGATTATTGCAATTATAGAAAAAGCGCCGGTGAAAGTCTCCAAAAATTAGCTAAAGTAGAGAAAATCAAGGAATCGGGAAGTAAGAAAGCCACTTTGTTTGGTTAGTTTTTTATGCTATATTTTACAAATGCAAGCTAAAGAAATCCGCGAAAGATATTTAAAATTTTTTGAGAAAAGAGGACATAAAATCATTCCTTCCGCTTCTTTGATTCCGGAAGATTATGTGATTCCAGATAAGGGTTCGTTGTTTACAACCGCTGGAATGCAACCATTGATTCCTTATTTACTTGGTGAAAAACATATGGCTGGAACGAGAATTGTGGACGTTCAGAAATGTATTCGGACGATAGATATTGATGAGGTTGGAGATAATCGTCACTTAACTTTTTTCGAGATGATGGGAAACTGGTCTCTTGGTGATTATTTTAAAAAAGAATCAATCGCTTGGAGTCTTGAATTTCTTACAAGTAAGAAGGATGGGCTTGGGCTCGATCCAAGAAGACTTTACGTAACTGTTTTCAAAGGTGAAAATGGGATACCGCGAGATGAAGAATCGATTGATATTTGGAAAGAAAATTTTAATAAATTTAACATAATTGCGAAAGTAGCCGGAGAGGATGAATTTATAAAAGATGAAGTCAAGATTATTCCATTAGGAGTAGAAGATAATTTTTGGATTGCTGGTCAGATTGGCCCATGTGGAGCTGATACAGAAATGTTTTATGATACTGTGGGTGGAAAGTTAGAGAGTAAATTTTCTGATCTAGTAAAATCTGGTCGGATTATTGAAATTTGGAACAATGTATTTATGGAATTCAATAAAACGTCTAACGGTAAGTATGAACCATTAGCTAAAAAGAATGTGGATACTGGTATGGGATTAGAACGAACTGCGGTTGTAATGCAAGGTAAGAACAATGTCTTTGAGACTGATATATTTGAGCCAATTATCTCTTATATAAAAATTAATTCTAAAAAATATGAAGAAAGAGCGGCTAGAATTGTAGCAGACCATATTCGTTCAGCTGTTTTTATAATATCGGATGGCGTGGTTCCTTCAAACACCGAAGCTGGTTATGTCTTAAGACGGATTTTAAGACGGGCAATTAGATTTATAGATAAACTAGAACTTTCCAAAGAAGCAATTTTTGAATTAATGAAAATAGTTATTATAAATTTTTCCTATGCCTATCCAGAATTAAAAATAGAAGAGAAAGAGATTTTAGAGATAATTAAAAATGAGAATGAAAAATTTAGACTTACTCTTGAAAAAGGTTTAAGAGAATTTGAAAAAGGGACGGACGCCTTTAATTTATTTCAGACTTACGGTTTTCCAATTGAAATGACCGTGGAATTAGCTAAAGAACATGGGGTGATTGTGGATATGAATGTATTTAATGAACAGATGAAAAAACATCAGGAAATTTCCAAAGCTGGAAGTGAGCAAAAATTTAAGGGGGGATTGGCGGGGACGGGGGAAATGGAAACCAAATATCACACAGCTACACATTTACTTTTGGCCGCTCTAAGAAAAGTACTGGGAGGAGAAATTGTGCAGAAGGGAAGTAATATTACCGCCGAGAGAATGCGTTTTGATTTTAATTGGCCGGAGAAATTGACTGCCGAGCAAATAAAGAACGTAGAAGATTTAGTTAATCAAAAAATTCAGGAAAAATTACCAATCGTTTTAATGGAATTACCCAAAGAAGAAGCTAAGAAAATTGTCACGACTTTATCATTTGATTTGTCTAAATATGGAGATATAGTGAAAGTTTATAAAATTGGTTCTTTTAGTGCAGAATTTTGTGGTGGTCCTCATATCTCAAATACTTCCGAACTCGGTCATTTCAAAATCATCAAAGAAGAAGCCTCCTCCGCCGGCGTTCGTAGAATAAAGGCCATCCTATCTTAATCTTACTTTGCATCATATAGTAATATAGACTATAATATCCCTATGTCGTTCTTTGGTTTTACAAAAAAATGTAGAGACTCCTATTCTTTGGTTTTTAATATTGGCAGTGGTAGTATAAGTGGAGGAATAATAAAATTTACTGAAAAAGCTGGAGTGGACATGGTCTATTACCAGAAAGAATCTATTCCTTTTCAATTAGAAATTTCTATTCCTAAACACTTAGAGTTAATGAAATCAACTTTAGACATTTTGGCTAATAAAATTCAATCGGAAGGATTAAAAAAATTAAATTTAAATACTGGGAAAAATATTAGAATTAGTAAGGTCTTTTACGCTTTTTCCTCTCCCTGGAGCATTTCTCAAACTAAAACTATTAGAATAAAGGAGAGTAAGCCATTTAAGGTAACTGACATATATTTAAATCATATTATTGAAGAACAAGAGAAACAATTCCAAACTGATATTGCTAAAAATGGAAAGATTATTGAAAATAAGATCATTCAAGTAAAGATTAATGATTATGTTATTAATGATTTTAATAATAAATTAGCTAAAAACTTAGAATTATCAGTCTTTTTAACAGTAGTACCAGAAGAAATTTTACAAATTGTAGATGATGCAGTTTCTAAAACTTTTCATTTAAAAGATATTTATTGTCACTCTTCTGCTCTAGCGACTTTTTCCGTTATTAGAAATCTCTTTCCACAAAAAGAAGATTTTATTTCCATTGATATTAGTGAAGAAATAACAGATATCTCCGTTATAAAAGATAATATTATTACAAGTAATGTTTCTATACCATTTGGTCGTAATCATTTTATTCGAGAATTATCTATAGTTTTAAATGTATCAGAAGAAATTGCAGATTCCATGGTTAACATGCATAATACTAAAGATAACGATGAACTAGCCGCTATGAAATTATCTGTAGCTATGGATAAGGCAGCAGTCAATTGGTTCACAAAGATTTTAAGTGTTTTAGATAGTTTAAAAGAAAAAATATATGTGCCGGAATCAATTTTCTTAATTGCTAATAATGATTTAGCTAATTTCTTAAAAGATAAATTGGAGAGGCATGATTTCAAGGTTTTATTAATTGATAATAAAAAAATTAAGTCACCAGTTATTGTAGAGAGCGTACTTTTTAAATTGATTTTAATATTTTTTGATAAACTTTATAAAATATAATTATGACAAAAAAAATAATCAGCGATATAATTGTTTCTAAAAGATCTATTAGGCAGATATCAATTCCTTTAGAAAAGAAGGAAAAGGAGGATTCGAATATTTTAAGAATGAGAAAGAGTTCCAGCTGGCAAAGAAAGCCCTTAAATCCCAAATTCGTCATCTGGTCTATCGCTGGTATTTGTGTTTTAGCATTATTTTTTAGTATTTCAATTTTATTTTCTTCCGCGACGGTTATTATTACTCCACGATTAGAAAAAATATCTTTTAATGATGATACTTATACAGCTAAGACTAGTTCATCGGGAACAACTGGTCTTATCTTTGAGATTTTAAATCTAAAACAGACTGCAAGCGAGACGGTTGAAGCAACAGAAGAGAAAACTGTTAGTCAAAAAGCTAGTGGAAAGATCGTCATTTATAATAATTATAGTTCGGCTTCTCAACGTTTAATAAATAATACACGTTTTGAATCAAAAGATGGGCGAATCTATAGAATCAATACTTCAGTTGTGGTTCCTGGGCTTAAAAAAGTTGATGGTGCAGTTATTCCAGGAAGTGTTGAAGCTACTGTTTTTGCTGATCAAGCTGGAGAAAATTACAATTTAAAAATGGTTGATTTAACTGGTGATTTTAAAATACCAGGTTTTAAAGGAGATTTACGTTACGATAGTTTTTATGCCAGATTAAAGGAAGATATTATTGGTGGCTTTGTTGGTCAACAAAGAATTGTCTCTGATGAATTAAGGCGAAAAACAGAAGAAATTCTAAAAGATAAATTAAAAGAGCAATTATTAAAAGAACTGTATGCTGTTAAACCAGAAAATTATTTAATTTTTGAGAATAGTTATTCAATCAATTATGTTGGTTTACCTGATACAGCCGTGGAGTCAAATAAGGCAAAAATAAATTTGGAAGGAACTTTGAGTGGCGTTATTTTTAATAATTTAAAATTATCAAAACATGTAGCAATAAAAAAGATTGAAAATTTTGATGAATTACCAACTGAACTTATTCCAACGGATAACTTTGTGGTGACATTTAAAGCAAAAAATATGACCGACTTATGGAGAAATGATACCTTAGAAATTATTTTTACTGGTAATGCTAATATAAAGTGGTTATATGATGAAGAAGCTATCAAAAAAGATTTAGCTGGTAAGAAAGAAAGTGAAATTAGGACCTTGGCTTCTAAATACCAAAATTCTGTTTCTGGTCTTAAGGTTTTATTCAAACCAGTTTGGACTCGCTATTTCCCAGATAATATAAATAAGATTAAGATAACTGAGCTTGACTATTAAGGTGATCTTTTGCTATAATGCCGCTTGTCCTTTTCAATGGTAAATAATAAAGACAAACAAATTATGGAGGGGGTAGTGACTGAGGCTTTTCCCAATACACTTTTTAAAGTTAAAACAGTCAATGATCAAAATGAAATTTTATGCTTTCTTTCGGGAAAAATGAGAATGCATAGGATTAGGGTCTTAATTGGTGATAAGGTTTCTTTTGAAGTAGATCAGTATGGGGGTAAAGGTAAAATAATAAAAAGATCTTAATTTTAAAAATATGAAAGTAAAAGCATCTGTTAAAAAAATATGTCCTAAATGTAAGACTGTTCGCCGAAAGGGTAGGGTTGTGGTTGTTTGTACGGCTAATGCTAGGCACAAACAAAGACAGGGATAATCATTGCATTATAAGTTCGTTTATGATATAATCGTCGGGTTAATTTTAATTTATGCGTATTTCAGGAATAACCATACCAGACAATAAAAGATTGAAAGTTGGACTAACCGTGCTTTATGGCATAGGTTTATCTTTGTCTAAATCAATTCTAAGTGAAGCAAAAGTCAGCGGTGAGAAAAAACCAACCGAAATTACGCCAGAAGAAGAAAATGAGATCAGAAAAATCATTGAAAAAAATAAAACAGAAGGAGATTTAAAGAGAGAAGTCTCCGGAAATATTAAAAGATTAAAGGATATCAAGTCGTACCGAGGGACAAGGCATGCAAAAAAACTTCCTTCTCGTGGACAGAGAACAAAGACTAATTCACGAACTCTTCGTGGTAATACAAGAAAGACAATGGGAACTGGTAGAAAAATAGCTGATAAAAAATAGTTCAATAAAAATTCACTATAAATAAAATGGGAAAAGTTAAAATTGCAAAAAAAGAAGAGGCTGGTGATGATAAAAAAGTTATCGCTCCAGTAGTAGAAGCAAAAACTGATGCTCCAGCTAAGGTTTCTAATAAAAACAGAATTAGTTCTGGTGTTTTGTATGTAGAATCAACTTTCAATAATACTAAAGTTTCTTTAACTGATGATAAGGGAAATGTTTTAATGTGGTCATCTAGTGGTTCACTTGGTTTTAAGGGCGCTAAAAAAGGAACACCCTTTGCGGCGGCTAAGATTGGTGAAACCTTGGGCCAAAAAGCTTTTGATTTAGGACTTAAAGAAATAGCTGTGATCGTTAAAGGAGTTGGTTCCGGTCGGGAATCAGCTATTAGAGGTTTTATTTCTAAAGGTTTTACCATTAATTCTATAAAAGATACTACCCCGGTCCCTCACAATGGTCCTAAACCTAAAAAACCAAGAAGAGTATAGGAATAAAATATAGTATAAACAATATGATAAACAAACCAAAATACAAAATTGCTAGACGACTTGGAGCTAATGTTTTTGATAAAACTCAAGGTCAAAAATGTACAGAAAGAGAGGCCCGTAAGAAAGTTGAGAGAAGACCTCGCCCAAAGAGTGATTTTGGTTTACAAATGTTAGAAAAACAAAAAGCCAAAGTAACCTACGGTATTGGAGAAAGAATGTTTGCTAAATATGTTAAAAGTATTTTAGATAAAGCGGGTGCTAACTCTCCAGAAAAATTAATCTCTATTTTGGAATCAAGATTAGATAATGTAATTTATCGCTTAGGTTTAGCCTCTACTAGACAAGCATCCCGACAAATTGTTTCTCACGGCCATATAAAAGTAAATGGTTCTAAAATAACGGTTCCATCTTATACAGTATCCATTGGTGATAAAATTTCAATTAAAGAAAATAGTCTTAAAAAAGGAATCTTTATTAATATTGGTGAAAAATTAAAAGATCATAATAATCCATCTTGGTTAATTTTTGATTTAGCAAAAAATGAAGGAAAAATCCAAGGTGCACCCAAACTTACCGCTATGGAAACAAATTTTGATACTGCCGCCGTCCTTAACTTTTATAGTCGTTAATTTTAATAATTAATTTCTCGACTAAAATCGAGATAAGTAAAAAAACATGTCAGAAAACAAACAAGTTTTATTGCCTTCCAAGCCACGAATCATATCGGAAGAAGGATTTTCAGGAACATATGAAATCGATGGCCTTTATCCTGGTTATGGTCATACTCTTGGTAATTCATTAAGAAGAATTATTTTATCTTCTTTGCCTGGCGCAGCTATTACATCCGTTAAAATTAAAAGTGTTGATCATGAATTTTCCTCAGTTACTGGAGTAAAAGAAGATGTTATCACTTTAATTTTGAATTTAAAGAAAATCAGAATAAAAATATTATCTGATGAGGCTCAAATACTTGAATTAAATGTTAAGGGGATAAAAGAAGTTACTGCAGGCGATATTAATGTGCCTGGTCAAGTAGAGATCTTAAACCCAGATTTACATATTGCTAGCCTTGGTAGTAAGTCAGCTGAGTTAATTATAGAAATGAAAGTCGAAAAAGGTTTAGGATATGTTCCTAAAGAAATCTTACAAAAGGACAGAACAGAAATTGGTCATATTGCCTTAGATGCTATTTTTAGTCCAATTCGTCGTGTAAATTATGAAGTAGAAAATATGCGTGTTGGTGATCGAACAGATTTCAATAAATTAAAATTATTTATTGAAACCGATGGAACAATTATGCCCCAAGAGGCCCTGGAAGAGTCAATTTTAATTATGATTAGCCAACTTAAGGCAATTGTAGGTTTTCAAGAGCCAGAAATAATCATTAAAGAAGAAAAAGAGGAAAAAGAGGAAGATTCTAAGGAAACTGATGCAGAGTTCTTAAAGACTAGAATTGAAACTCTTGATTTGTCTGCAAGAACAATTAATGCATTATCAAATGGTAATATCAGAACCATTGGAGGTTTAGCTAGAAAGAAAGAAAAAGATTTAGAGGAGGTTGAGGGTTTGGGACCAAAAGGTATTCAAGAAATAAGAAAGGTTTTGTCTAATTACGGTATTACTTTAAAATAAAAATATGATACATGGTCAAAAAACAAATAAATTAAGCCGTGAGAGGAACGTAAGAAATGCCTTGTTAAAAACATTGGCTGTGTCTTTAATTCGTGAGGGTAAAATTAAGACAACAGAAGCTAAGGCTAAAACTTTAAAACCAATTGTAGAAAAATTAGTGACTAAAGCAAAAATTGGTGATTTAAGTGCACAAAGATTTATCACTAGTAAAATTGGCCCCACTAGTACTAAAAAATTAATTAATACTATTGCTATAAAATATAAGGAGCGAAACGGTGGTTATTTAAGAATTATTAAATTAAATGATCGGAAGAATGATTCTGCTAAAATAGTTTTGTTAGAGTTCGTTTAAATAATAAAAGTATATGAAAGAATATAAAATAGATGCAAAAGGAAAAAAATTAGGACGAATCGCTAGTGAAATAGCTAGTATTTTACTTGGTAAAAAAGAAGCTGATTTTCAAAAAAATAAGATAGCGGATGTTAAAGTTGAAGTAATTAATGCTTCTCAAATGGATATTGATGATAAAAAAGCTCAGACAAAAATTTATACTAATTATTCTGGTTTTCCTGGCGGACTGAGAAAAAGAAGTCTAGCAGAAATAGCCACTAAAAATGGTTATGCTGAGGTTTTACAAAAGGCCGTAGCTGGTATGATTCATAATACTAGACTAAAAACACCAGTCTTAAAAAATTTAAAAATTAGTGAATAATGATATAAAAATGACTGAAACACATAAAGAAAATAGATATATTGAGACTGTGGGACGAAGAAAAACTTCTGTCGCTAGAGTAAGAATAACACCTAGTGCTAAATCTTCTTTTATAATTAATGATAGATCAGTAGAAGATTATTTTAAGGTAGCTGAACAGAGAGCGATTATAATGTCTGCTATTTCTGAATTAAAATTAGAACAAAAATTTGAGATTACAGTAAAAGTAAATGGAGGAGGGTTTAATTCTCAAGCAGAAGCTATTCGTCATGCAATTGCTCGAGCTTTAATTATTCATGACATTACCTTAAGAAAAAATCTCAAGAAGGCCGGTTATTTGAAGAGAGATCCTCGAGCCAAAGAACGTAGAAAATTCGGTCTAAAGAAAGCCCGTAAAGCTCCTCAGTGGTCTAAACGATAGTTAATTAATTAAAATCTATGACTAACGACGACACAAAACAAAATAATGACGCCGTTACCGATGATGAAGTGGTTTATGATACGAATGTGGATTCGGATAATTTGACTGATCCAAAAGAAAAACTAACTAAACTAAAAGAGAAGATAAAGAAGTTGGAAGCAGAGAAATCAGAGTACATGGACGGCTGGCAGAGAGAGCGGGCAGATTTTGTAAACTTTAAAAAACGGTCCGAGGAAGAAAAGAAAGACTATATAAAATTTGCCAATGAAAACTTACTGGAAGAAATGTTAGCTGTACTAGAAAGTTTTGATATGGCTTTTATGAATAAAGAACAATGGAACTCAGTGCCAGAAAACTGGCGAGTAGGTGTTGAGTATATTCATTCCCAATTAGTTAAAATCTTAGATGATAATGGTTTAAAAGAATTTGTGCCCCAAATCGGTGATAAATTTGATGTAAAACTTCATGTTGCTGAGGAAGTAACCCCAGTAGAGAAAGAATCTGAAGATGGCGTGATTAAAGAAATCAAGAAAAAAGGCTATACTTTAAATAGTAAAATCATCATCGCACCAAAAGTGGTGGTGGGGGAGTTTAAAAAGTGATATAATATCAACATGTTAGCTATTCAGAAACAATCTAAATACTTTTCGCGAATAATGAAGATGCCTAATGGTATTGAGGCTTTAGTGTTTTTTGAATTGATTGAAAGAAATGGGCATTTAATTGCTAAGGCAATTTATGCAGAAGCTATTGATATTAATTCTGTTCCAGAGCAAAAAGTTTATTGCTTACCGAGCGTAATTAGTCCAACTGAATTTATTCCAGTTAAGTCCATCTTCTCTGATTTTGTTTCTACCTTTTCCAAAGATTTTAGTTTCATTATGAGTCAACCAACTCGTGCTCCTAATTTTTGTTAATTCTTTTTATTAAAAGTCTTAACTTAAATTAACTATGTCTAAAATAATAGGAATTGACTTGGGGACAACCTTCTCAGCCGCGGCTGTTATGGAAGGTGATAAACCCAAAATTATCGAAAACGTGGAGGGCTCTAGAACTACTCCCTCAATTGTCTCAACTAGTAAAACTGGTGAACGATTAGTCGGACAATTAGCTCGCCGACAAGCGGTTACCAATCCGAAAAATACCGTCTTCCAAATCAAAAGATTTATGGGCCATAATTACGATGATCCAGGAGTTCAGAAAGATAAAGCCGGTGTCTCTTTTGACATTGAAAAAGCCCCAACTGGTGGCGTAATGGTCAAAATGAATAATCAGAATTTTAAACCGGAAGAAATTTCGGCCATGATTCTGCAGAAGTTAAAGAATGATGTGGAAGCCAAATTAGGTGAAAAAATTACTGATGCGGTGATTACTGTGCCGGCCTACTTTAATGATTCTCAACGACAAGCTACTAAAGATGCCGGAACCATTGCCGGCTTGAATGTTCTGAGAATTATTAATGAACCAACAGCTGCCGCTTTGGCCTATGGTTTCGACAAAAAGAAAAATGAGCAGATCGCCGTCTATGACTTTGGAGGTGGAACCTTTGATATTTCCATCTTGGAGGTCGGCGCCGATATTGTAGAGGTAAAATCGACCGATGGCGACTCTCACTTAGGTGGTCGCGATATTGATCGTAAAATTATTGATTGGGTGGCCGATGAATTCAAAAAGCAAGAGGGTATTGATGTTAGAAAAGATCCTTTAGCCCTTCAGAGACTTGATGAAGCCGCTGAAAAAGCTAAAATTGAACTTTCCACCGCTATGGAAACTGAAGTAAATATTCCCTTTATTACTTCCGATGCTAATGGTCCAAAACATTTGCTGATCAAGTTGACCAGAGCGACTTTGGAGAATTTAACGAAGGAATTTATTGACCGCTCAATTGAAATTACAAAAAGAGCAATTAAAGCTTCGCCATTTAAAGTAGAAGATATTGATGAAATCGTAATGGTTGGAGGTCAAACAAGAATGCCGGCAATTATCAAGGCCGTTAAAGAAATTTTTGGAAAAGAACCAAATCTTTCAGTCAACCCTGACGAGGTTGTAGCTCTTGGTGCAGCCGTGCAAGGAGGAATTCTTCGTGGTGATGTAAAAGATATTCTCTTATTAGATGTTATTCCACTTTCTCTTGGTATTGAAACCATGGGTGGGGTAGCCACAAAATTAGTGGAAAAGAATACCACCATTCCAACAACTAAAAGTCAGATTTTCTCTACCGCTGCTGATAGCCAAACTTCGGTAGAGATTCATATCACTCAAGGTGAAAGACCTTTAGCCGGTGATAATAAAAGTCTCGGTCGCTTTATTCTAGATGGAATTCCACCAGCTCCACGCGGTATGCCTCAAATTGAAGTAAGCTTTGATGTGGATGCCAATGGTATTTTGTCAGTTAAGGCAAAAGACAAAGCAACGGGTAAAGAACAGAGTATTCGAATTGAAGCTCGTTCGGGCTTAACCGAAGAAGAGATAAAGAAGATGCAGGCCGATGCCACCGCTCACGAAGAAGAAGATAAAAAGAAGAAAGAAGAAATTGATGCCAAAAATATCGCCGAGCAAATGATTTATACGGCTGAGAAAGCGATTAAAGATAATGGCGGAAAAGTCAATCCAGAAATCGTGAAAGGGGTAGAAGATAAAATTGCGGATCTTAAGAAAGTTAAAGAAGGTACTGATATTGAAGCGATTAAAAAATCTTCAGAGGCTTTGACCGCTGAGATGCAAAAAATCGGTGAAGAGATTATGAAAGCTCAGCAAACTGAACAAGCTAAAGCTGACCAAGAGGCACCAAAACAGGAGGGGGGGAATTCTTCGACAGGCTCTGGACCTAACGGGAAAGACGACAATATCAAGGATGCGGATTTCACCGAGGGGGAGAAGAAGTAATTAAATGGCAAAAGATTATTATCAAATACTAGGTATAAGCAAAAGCGCCTCTAAAGATGAAATAAAAAGCGCTTTCCGAAAATTAGCTCATCAATACCATCCCGATAAAGGCGGTGGTAATGAGGCTAAATTTAAAGAAGTAAGTGAAGCTTACAGTGTGCTTGGTGATGATAATAAAAGAAAACAATATGACACCTTTGGCTCGTCGGGACCGGCGAGCGGAGGGGGTTATGGTGGTTTCAGCGGTTTTAATCAAGGCCAAGACTTTGGTGGTTTTGATTTCTCACAATTTACACAAGGTGGCCGAGGGGGTAGTTTTGAATTTGATCTGAATGATATTCTCGGAGATTTTTTTGGTGGAAATATGGGTGGCCGAAGACAAAGAGTGAAAAAAGGCCGGGACATCAGTGTAGACTTAGAAATTACTTTTGCTGAATCGATTTTTGGTGTGGAAAAAGAATTTTCTTTAACTAAAAATTCTACTTACAAAGCCGAAAAAATAAAAGTAAAAATTTCTGCTGATATCGATGATGGACAAACTATTCGTTTATCTGGAGGTGGAGAAACAATAAAAGATGGCGTGGCTGGAGACTTATATATTAATGTTTCTGTTCGTCGTGATCCTTTGTTTAAAAAAGAAGGAAAAAACATTATAACTGAGATAAATATTAAGCTTTCTGATGCTATTTTAGGGCTAAAATACCCCCTGAAAACGCTTGATGGTGATATTGAGCTCATAATACCCGAAGGTACAAATTCTGGGGATATTCTGCGTGTTCGAGAAAAAGGTGTCCCAATTGATAATCATAATCGTGGCGATCTCCTAGTAAAAATAAAAATCAAAATGCCAACACGTTTGTCCCGTGATGCCAGAAAAGCTATTGAGGAGTTGAAGAAAGAGGGGTTATAAAAAATATGAGAATTTGGGATATTGAACCAAAATATTTATGCCGGAAACATTTACTGGCTGAACATCGCGAATTACATGGTTTGCAGACCCCAGTGATCCGCGGTGTGAAGTTCGGAACGTCTGGCTCAAATTGCCGATGAACCAGCATGTCCCGAAGAGTCGCTGAAGCGTTACTTGTCAGGCGTATGACGGCCGTATCCGTTTGGTCCCCGTTGCTGACGATGAAAACGCCACAGTACTCATTCATCGCATTGTAGATGATGAGTGAAGGATCCTTTACCTTGGCCGGGTCAGCGCCTTCGGTAAAAAGTACTCCACCACTGACACAAAAGACTCGGTTACGGCTGTTTTCACTCCGGCCCATGATCCAGTAGATCTGGACGGCGTAAAGACCATCTTCACTTGTCCCAATGACGATACCGCGTCCGGGATAGGGGTTTTGAGATAAACCCTTAAGGTTGAGTCTGGCTGTTGCCTTCCAATACGTCAGTTCGCCTTCTTTCATTTGTCTCCTCCTTTTCTGTCAAACCACTGCAAGCCGTGGCCGCTTTTTTAGCTAATCAATCCTTAGTGACTAATTAGCTTCTATAAATAAAACTACTCTTCTTATAATAAATTGTCAATCTTTAAAATTACAAAGGCCTAGCCTTTGTGTTTGCTCAAAAAATCCAGAAAATAGGGATTGTTTTAATTCTAGACATTTATGATATAATAGACCAAAGGTCGTAAATAAAATATTAATTTATTTTTATACTACTATGAAAAAATTAAGTGTAATTGATTGGATTGCCTTGATCCTAGTGATCGTTGGTGGTCTTAATTGGGGATTGGTGGCTTTGAATTTTAATTTAGTGAACTTTCTATTTGGTTCATGGGCATGGTTGGAAACTACAGTCTATGCTTTGGTTGGCCTTTCTGCTCTTTGGACGATTGTTTATTTAGTCAAAGGAAACAAGCAAGCTGTTCAAATGTAATTTGTCTCGCAATCTAAAATATTAAAAAACCGGAGCTTGAAAGGCCGGTTTTTTAAATGGTGGGCAAATGATAAAATATTTGCTATTATATTCCTATGTCTAATTCAAAAAAGATTTTATTGTCGGGAGTGAAGCCAACGGGCCGAGTGCATATCGGTAATTATTTTGGCGCGATGAAGCAGTTCGTGGAAATGCAAAATGATTATGACAGTTATATTTTTATTGCCGACTATCATGGTCTAACTACCGTGCAGGATGCAGAAATAATGAAGCAGGGGATTATCGATGTTGCCCTTGATTATTTGGCCATTGGCCTAGATCCTAAAAAAGTCGTTTTATTTAAACAATCGGATGTGCCACAAGTACATGAGCTGAACTGGATTTTTAATTGTATTACCACCATGCCATATTTAATGCGCGCGCATGCTTATAAAGATGCCGAAGCAAAAAATAAAGAAATCAATGTCGGGCTTTTTGATTATCCTTTATTGATGGCGGCTGATATTCTTTTGCCTGATGCCGATGTTGTCCCTGTAGGTCAAGATCAAAAACAACATGTGGAATATGCTAGAGATACAGCACAGAAATTTAATAATGTATTCAAATCAGAAATTTTTAAACTGCCAGAACCTTTAATTTTAAAAAATGTGGAAACAGTGCCAGGCACCGATGGACAGAAAATGAGTAAAAGTCATAATAATGTTATTCCACTTTTCGCGACCCAAGAAGAAATTAAAAAAGCCGTGATGAGTATTCCGACTGATTCTAAAGGGGTGGACGAGCCAAAAGATCCGGAGACTAATAATATCTTTGCTATCCATAAATTGCTCTTAAATGAAGCCGAAAAAGAGGCTTTGGCCGAGAGATATAAAAAGGGTGGTATGGGTTATAAAGAGGCTAAAGAAGGCCTTGTAGAGGCCCTAGAAGCCTTTATTAAGCCAATGAGAGAGCGTCGGGCTCGATTAGCGGATGATTTGGAGACCGTTTTTGACATCCTTAAAGAAGGTGGCAAAAGGGCCTCAATGCGCGCCGAAAAGAAAATGGAAGCTGTAAGAAAAGCGGTTGGAGTAGAGATTTATTAAAATTTTTCATATTAAAGATATGCAACGAACATATATAAAAGATTTGGGGGGTAAAATAGGGGAGGAAGTGATGATAAAAGGATGGGTAAATATTAGAAGGGATCAAGGAAAAATGATTTTCTTGGATTTTCGTGATATGACCGGAATTGTTCAGGGTGTTATTTTACCAAACGCAAAAGAAGCACATGAAATTGGTGAAAAATTGAGATCAGAATGGGTAGTAGAAATAAATGGAAAAATAAATAAAAGACCAGATAAAAATATTCAGAAAGATAAATTAAATGGTGAAATTGAATTAGAGATTCTAAAAATTAATATTTTAAACGAAGCATTAACTTCACCAATCGATATTCGAGGTGATGGTTATGATATTAGTGAAGATGTTCGTCTTACAAATAGATATTTGGATTTACGTCGACCACGTTTGCAAAAAAATATTAGGAACAGAAGCAAAGTAATGACTTATGTTCGTAATTTTTTTACAAAAGAAGGTTTTACTGAAATTGAAACACCAACAATGACAATTGCAACGGCTGAAGGATCCAGAGACTTTCTAATACCATCTAGGCTAGAAAGAGGTGCTTTTTATGCCCTACCACAATCACCACAACAGTATAAACAATTATTGATGGCGGCTGGTATGGAAAAATATTTTCAGTTTGCCAGATGTTATCGTGATGAAGATACTCGTGGAGATCGGCAACCAGAATTTACCCAAATGGACTTAGAAATGAGTTTCGTAAATAGAGAAGATGTTATGGAAGTAAATGAAAGGGCTTTAATTTCATTAGTTAAGGAATTTTATCCCCATAAAAAAATTCAACAAATACCTTTTCCGCGTTTAACTTATGAAGAAGCAATGAAAAAATATGGTTCGGATAAACCAGATATCAG
This sequence comes from uncultured Candidatus Saccharibacteria bacterium, assembly GCA_964485905.1. Taxonomy (GTDB): domain Bacteria; phylum Patescibacteriota; class Minisyncoccia; order Phycocordibacterales; family GWA1-40-21; genus CAIJXO01. The sequence continues at coordinate 17,451 of CAZAJY010000003.1, forward strand.
AGAAGATAAGACAGACAAAGATCTTTTAGCTTTTTGTTGGGTAATAGATTTTCCATTTTTTGAAAAAGACGATAAGGGTGGATGGACTTTTTCTCATAATCCTTTCTCTGCCCCAACACCAGAATGTATGCCAGACCTAATAAATAAAAAAAATATAGGAGAAATTATAACAACTCAATATGATATTGCTTTGAATGGATCAGAAATTGGTGGGGGAAGTATTAGAAATCATAAACCAGAAGCCCTAAGAAAGGCTCTGGAGATAATGGGTTTTCCAGATGAAAAAATAGAAAAAGAATATGGCCATATGTTAAAATCATTCTCTTTTGGTATTCCACCACACGGTGGTATTGCTTGGGGCTTTGATCGCTTAATGATGCTTTTAGAAAATGAACCAAATATTCGTGAGGTAATTGCTTTTGCTAAAACTGGTGAGGGCCGTGATTTAATGATCGGGGCTCCAGCTAAAGTCCCTCCTGAACAATTACTTGAGCTTGGAATTAATGTAATAAAGAAGGAGGATAAAAAATAAATGTCTGAAGCTACTTTTCAAATTAAAACCGAAATATTTGAGGGTCCGTTGGACTTGCTATTAAATTTGATTGAAAAGAAAAAACTTTTCATTAACGATATTGCTTTGGCCAAAGTGGCTGATGATTATATTGCTTATTTACAACAACAGGAACAATTTCCTATTGCTGACAGCGCCGATTTTTTGGTCATTGCCTCCACTTTATTATTAATCAAATCTCGATCATTATTACCCAATTTGAACCTGACGGAAGAAGAGGAACAAAGCGTCAGTGATTTGGAAAGACGATTAAAAATCTATCAACGAATTAAAGAATTGAGTTTACATATCAAAAATCTTTTCGGCAAAGAAATTATTTTTGCGCCGGAACCGCGAAAAGCGATACCAGTTTTCTCACCAGACCAGACTATGACTAAAGAAAATTTACTGAATGCTATTTTGACAGTTATCAAAGCTCTGCCAAAGGTAGAAAATATTCCTAAAGCGATTGTAAAAAAAGTCATTAGTCTAGAAGAAATGATCGGTAATTTAACCGAGCGAATTAAATCTAGTCTTAAATTAAGCTTCCGCGAATTTGCCAAAGTTGGCAAAGAAGAGCGAGTCAATGTTATAATAAGCTTTCTCGCGATGCTAGAATTGGTCAAGCAGGGGATTGTGAATGTCAAACAAAACAACGAATTTGATGATATAGAAATGGAAACCCAACAAGCCGGTTTACCACATTATAATTAAAAAATGAACGAATCAGATATAAGTAAAGAAATAGAAGCCGTGCTTTTTTGGAAAGGGGAGCCACAGTCAATTAAAAAATTGGCAACTTCTTTAGGTAAAACGGAGGAAGAAATTTTAACTGGATTGGAAATCTTAAAAGAAAAGATAAGAGATCGTGGAATAGAATTAATCTACAAGGATGACGAAATAATGTTAGGCACCGCCGCGAATCTCTCGTCATTAATTGAACGATTAACCAGAGAAGAACTAGTGAGAGATTTGGGTCGGGCTGGTCTGGAAACCATTTCCATTATTGCCTATAAAGGACCGATTTCCCGCGCTGAAATCGATTATATTCGAGGAGTTCAGTCCACCTTTATACTAAGAAATTTACAGATCAGGGGTTTAGTGGAAAGAATTGATAATGAAAAAGATCGCCGCAGTTTTCTCTACCGACCAACTTTTGAATTATTACAATTCCTTGGTGTCTCAAAAATCGAAGATTTACCAGAATATGAAAAAGTCAAAGCCGAATTCACTGAACAAATAACGAATGAACCCCCTGAAGAACAATAAAAATAAAATACTGGCTTGTTTAACAGTCATCATTTTATTCCTGCTAGTCGGGGGATTATTTTTTTTCATTAGTCTAAAAAATCGAGAACGAACCAAAAAACTCAGGCAAGCCGTCATTGAAAGACAGCGAGTTCAGGACTTGGCAGAAAGATTCAATAATATTTATTTGGATACCACGGCCACCTCCAGTCCACTAACCAGTAAATCATACTTAACCATGATTATGACCGGTGACGGAGATGAAAAAATCTTAAATCAAAAAAATCCCGATCTGGTTTGGCCCATCGCCAGTGTCACAAAATTAATGACGGCCATTATTATTTTAGAAAATGTTGATTTAGAAATGCCAGTTACCGCCACCCTAGATTATATCGGCCAAGAGGAGAGTTTTTTCGTCTTGAAGACTGATAAAAAATACCGCGTAAAAGATTTACTCGCTAATGCTTTAATCGCTTCGGACAATGATTCGGCCCGTCTCTTGTCCAGCACCTTAGGAAAAAATAATTTTGTGGCCAAGATGAATCAAAGAGCACGGGAATTAGACCTGACTCAAACGCATTTTTTTAATGTCACCGGCTTAGATCCTATAGCCTCATCTTCTGACGAATTAAATGTTTCCACAGCTACTGATTTAGCTAATCTCTTAATCTTTATCCAAAAAACTTATCCCGAAATCCTTAAAATTACAACTCAGACTGAATATAATTTTTGTGAGACTGAGAATTCCTGCCAAATTGTAAATAACACAAATAAATTATTAAACAATAAAGATTTTCAACTTAAAATTCTTGGAGGAAAAACTGGTTATACCGATTTGGCTGGCAAAAATCTAGTCTTGGTAACGGACATCTTAAATGATATAGTATTAGTAAATATTGTCTTGGGTTCCAATGACAATTTTGTCGATACGCTATCGCTTATTAATCAAATTAAAGTGCAAGATTAGATTATGGATATATTAAAAATAGTTATTCCCACCACGCTCACTTTCATTATCGGTATATTAATTACACCGTTGGTTAGTAATTATCTTTATAAAAATAAATTATGGAAAAAGAAAAGTGTCACCGTAGCCACAGATGGTGGAGCCACAACTCTAACTCAAAAGTTGCATAATGATGAGGAAAGAAAAACTCCTCGCATGGGTGGAATAATTATCTGGGCCAGTGTTTTGATTACGACTTTTCTCTTTTGGCTCGGGGCCATGATTGATGGTCCGGTTTTAAATAAATTAAGTTTTCTCAGTCGTAATCAAACGTGGTTGCCAATTTTCACTTTAATTTTGGGGGCGCTGGTCGGTTTAGTTGATGATTATATGAGCGTCACCGAAAGATATGACCAAAAGGCCGGCGGTCTATCTTCAAAGAAAAGATTACTAGCCGTCTTCTTAATCGCCCTAGTTGGTGCCTGGTGGTTTTATTTTAAATTAGAAGCAACCGACATTATTATTCCCTTTTTTGGTGTTTGGAATGCCGGTCGGCTCTTCATCTTATTTTTTGTGGTGGTGATGCTGGGAACTTATTCGGGTGGAGTAATTGACGGTCTAGATGGTTTATCTGGTGGAGTATTTGGTATTATTTTTGGCGCCTATGGTTTAATCGCCCTCTTACAAAATCAAATTGACCTAGCTACTCTGTGTTTTGTTTTGGTTGGTGGTCTTTTGGCTTTTCTTTGGTTTAATATTCCGCCCGCCAGATTTTATATGTCCGAAACCGGCACCATGGCTTTGACTATTACTTTAGTGGTGGTAGCTTTTCTGACCAAACAAGTTTTAATTCTGCCCATTATCGCTTTTCCTTTGGTGATTTCATCAGGCTCAAGTATTATTCAACTTCTCTCAAAAAAATTCCGTCACGGTAAAAAAGTTTTTTTGGTTGCTCCACTCCATCATCATTTCCAAGCTCTGGGTTGGCCTGCTACCAAAGTGGTCATGCGCTACTGGGTCGCTGGTCTAATTTGTGCCAGTATTGGAATTATTATTACTTTAATTGGATAAAAAAATGAAAGAAAATATACAAACAGATTTTGATAATATTCTTTTTTCTGAAAACAATGATTCTGAAGAATCAAAGGAGATCATCATTGAGACAGAGAGCGTACAAGAGATTAAAAAGATTAAACCTAAGAAGAAGACACCCGTTGAAACTGATGAGCCTTATTGTGCCCAATGCGATCGTGGTGATTTCTGCTCCGCACATTCCTCCAAAGCTGCATAAATAAATATGAAAGAAATAAAAATTTTAATTGCCAAAAGAAGAAATAAACAAATCAGAGAAGTTTTCGATAAAACCTGGCTTGCTACTTATCCTAATAAAAAATATGGAATTACTGTTGATGATATAAAAGATCATATAGAAAAAAGGCACAAAAAAATAAAAAAGAGTAAAAAAGATAATATAAAAAATTCTCCAAAAGAGCAGATTTTATTAATAGCAAAAGAGGGGACTAAAGTCGTGGGAGCTTGCCGAATAATTCTTAAAGAAGATAGAAACCAATTGCAAGCAATATATGTCTTACCAGAATATCAAGGTAAAGGAATAGGTACCATGTTTTGGCACGAAGTACAAAAATATGCTGATCCTATAAAAGATTTTTACGTAGAATTGGCCGTTTATAACAAAAATGCCTTAAATTTTTATAAAAAACTTGGATTTATAGATACTAAACGTAGAATCAAAAACGAACGACTTCGAATGAAAAGTGGTAATATTATTCCAGAAATGGAGATGATTTTTAAAAAATAAAAAAATTATGCCGAAGAAAGTTGATAAAATATTCTTAATTTCTTTTTTGGCCTTGTTGATTTGCGGTTTTTTGGTCTTCATTTCCGCCTCCCTAGGTATTTATGCCCGTGATAATGCCAAATTTACCTCTATTATTTTTAATCAAACTTTTCTAGGATTATTCATGGGCTTGATTGCCTGTTTTATTGCTTCTAGAATAAATTATAAAATCTGGCGAAAATTTTCTTTTTATATTTTTCTTCTTTCTGTTTTAACTTCACTTTTAGTCTTTGTCCCTGGTGTTGGTATAAGTCATGGTGGCGCGAGTCGCTGGATTTATATTTTTGGAGTTTCTTTTCAACCACTAGAATTCTTAAAAATTGGTTTTATTATTTATTTTGCTTCTTGGATATCAGGAATGAAAGATAAGATTAGAACTTTTAAATATGGATTATTACCTTTCTTAGTTTTAACTGGTATTATTGGAGCTATTTTACTTAAACAACCAGACACTGATTCTTTCATCATTATTTTTATTGTTGGTCTTGCAATGTTTATTATTGGCGGGGGAAAATGGCGTCATTTATTTTTAATTATAATATTAAGTTTAATTGGCATCTCAGCTTTATTTCTTATTAGACCATATCTCTTAGATCGATTAGCTACTTTTATACATCCAGATCAAAATGCTCTTACTTCTAGTTATCAAATTCAACAATCACTTATTGCCGTCGGTTCCGGTGAGATTTTTGGACGTGGTTTCGGCCAAAGTATTCAAAAATTTAAATTTTTACCAGAATCAATAGGTGACTCTATTTTTCCAATTGCTGCTGAAGAATTCGGCTTTATTGGTAGTGTATTTATTATATTTTTATTTATCTTCTTTATGTCACGAGGTTTAAGGATTGCTAATCAGGCACCAGATGTTCTTAGTAGACTTTTGGTCATTGGAATTGTTATACTTATCACTATCCAATCTTTTTTGAATATTGCTTCAATGATTGGAGTTCTGCCATTATCTGGTTCCCCTCTAATATTCTTTAGTCAGGGAGGAACTGCTTTATTCTTTACTTTAATTGAAATCGGGATAATTATAAATGTATCCCGTTTTAAAAAAATTAATTAAACATATGAAAATATTATTTACCGGTGGGGGATCAGGTGGACACTTTTATCCACTTATTGCCGTAGCTGAATCAATTAATAAGATTTCTAAGGCAGAGAATTTAATTCTACCTCAGTTATTTTTTATGTCTGATAATCCATATGATGCAGAAGCATTAGTAGAAAATGACATTACTTTTATTCCAATTTGGGCTGGAAAAGTTAGACGTTATGCTTCAATTTTAAATGTTCTAGATATCTTTAAAACATTCTTTGGTATTCTTGGTGCCTGCAAAAAAGTCTTCAGTCTGTATCCAGATATTATTTTTAGCAAAGGAGCTTATGCCAGTTTCCCAGTACTTGTTGCTGCCAAGTTTTTCCGTATTCCAGTGATCATTCATGAAAGTGATAGTGTTCCTGGTAAAACCAATCTCTGGGCTGGAAAATTTGCTCAAAAAATTGCCCTATCTTATCCAGAGACTGCTAAATATTTTCCTGATCAAACTAAAATCGCTTTTACGGGAAATCCATTACGACAAGCGGTTTTAAATATTAATAAAACGGGAGCTCATGAATATTTGAAATTAGAAAAAAGTATACCAACAATTTTAGTTATTGGTGGATCTTTAGGCGCTCAAATTATTAATGAAAGAATTCTAGATGCTTTACCAAATTTAATACAAAATTATCAAATACTGCATCAAACTGGAAAAAATAATGTAACTGAAGTCTCCCAAACAGCAGAAATAATTATTGGTACTAACCCAAATAAAAATCGTTATCGTATTTTTGATTATTTAAATGATATGAATATTACAATGGCTGCTGGTGCTGCTGATCTGATTATTAGCCGAGCCGGTTCTTCTATCTTTGAAATTGCCGCTTGGGGCATACCAAGTATTGTTATTCCAATTACTGAATCAAATGGCAATCATCAAAGAATTAATGCTTATACTTATGCTCGTAGTGGTGCGGCTTCGGTTATTGAAGAATCTAATCTAACAACCAATATTTTAATTGGAGAGATTGATAGGATTTTAAATAATAAAGAATTGCGAGAAAAAATGTCTGTAGCAGCCAAAAATTTTGCTGAGCCTGAAGCGGCTGATAAAATCGCTAGGGAATTAATCAATATCGCCCTGACCCACGAACAATAGAATGTTTAATTTTTTCAAACAGAAGAAAAAAGTCATCACCCGTTTCGCCCCCAGTCCCACTGGCCTATTTCATGTCGGTAGTGCCAGAACAGCGCTTTTTAGTTATTTATATGCCAAACAAAATAAGGGTGAATTTCTATTACGCATAGAAGATACCGATGAGGCCCGAGGAAAGCCAGAGTGGACACAAATGATTTATGATTCACTAAAATGGCTAGGTATGGATTTTACGCAATCATATATACAGTCAGATCGTAAAGAAGTTTACAAGAAATATTTAGAAAAGTTAATTTCTAAAAATAAGGCTTATATTTCAAAAGAAGAAGTAAAAGAGGAAGGTCAAAGAGCAGAAGTAATTAGATTTAGAAATCCAAATAAAAAAGTAAAATTTACAGATCTTATTCGGGGAGAAATAGAATTTGATACCACTGAATTGGGTGATTTCGTTATTGCCAAAAGTTTAACTGAACCAATTTTCCATCTTACAAATGTAATTGATGATATGGATTCGGGCGTAACCCATGCTATCCGTGGCGAAGACCATATCTCAAATACCCCAAGACATATTTTAATATTTGAAGCTCTGGGGGGAAAACCACCGATATATGGTCATTTACCGCTAATGTTATCTGAAAAAAGAGAGAAGCTTTCTAAGAGAAAGCATGGTGAAATAGTCTCTGTCGCTTATTATCAAAAAGAAGGTTACTTGCCAGAAGCCTTTATAAACTTCATTGCCTTAGTTGGCTGGAATCCTGGCACCGATCAAGAAATACTTTCGATGAATGAATTAATAGAAAAATTTGATATGACTAAAGTCCAGAAAGCTGGTGCCATCTTTAATACGGAAAAACTTCTCTGGTTTAATAAAGAATATATAAAAAGATTACCGGCCGACAGATTAGAAAAAGAAATTTCGGAAAAATTATCCCAAAAATATACTTACTCATCAGAACTTCTTAAAAAAATTATCCCAACAATTACCGAAAGAATAAATACTTTTGGCGAATTAGAAAAATATGTGGCGGAAGGGGAGTTTGACTACTTTTTTATAGCCCCCGAGCCAAAGAGGGAAATGCTGATCTGGAAAAAAGATACTGACTTTGAAACTCCCAAAAAGAATTTACAAATTGTTTCTGAGATAATTACCAAAATTTCTGATGAAGATTTTAATAAAGAATTTCTAGAAAAAATTCTCATGCCTAAAGCTGATGAGCTTGGAAAGGGGAGTGTGCTTTGGCCCCTTCGATTTTCCCTCTCCGGACGTGAAAAATCCCCCGATCCATTTACTCTTTTGTCAATACTAGGCAAAACTGAATCTCTAAAAAGAATCCAAACAGCTATAAAAGTGTTATAATGGATCTTATGTTAAGGAAAATTTTAAGTCTTAGCCTTTGTCTTGCTATTCTTTTTCTATTGGGAAATATTACTTCTCAAGCAGATACGGTTAATCAAATTCAAGCTAAAATTGATGCGGCTAATGCCAATCGAGCAAAATTAGAAAAAGAAATTGCTAATTATCAATCGCAATTAAAAGTTATTGGTGGTGAGGCCATTTCGCTACAAAATACGATCAAATCTTTAGATGTTTCTACCAGCAAAATAACCACTGAGGTAAAATTAACCGAAACAAATATAAATAAAACATCCTATACCATTGAAGATACCGGCTTACAAATCAAAGATAAAGAACAGCAAATTAATCGTGATACACAGGCCATCACTCAAAGTCTAAGAAGAATAAATGAAGCTGACGCTTTAAGTATTTGGGAAGTCTTATTATCCAATCAAGATCTCGGAGATTTTTGGGCTGATCTAGAAGACACAGTTCGCATTCAAGCTAAAATCGGTGATCAAGTTGCTTCAGTAAAAAATATAAAAATTAATTTAGAAAAAGCTAAAATTCAATTAGAACAGCAAAAAAAAGAACTGGAAGATTATACAAAAGAACTAGCCGATAAAAAACGGGTTTTAGATTCCACCAAAAAAGAGAAAAACGTCTTGCTAACCAATACTAAAAACACCGAAGCTAATTATCAAAAAATTCTACAAGATAAATTGGCCCTAAAAGAGGCTTTGGATCAGGAAATCAATAGTTATGAGTCTCAATTAAGATTAGCCATTGACCCTAAAAGTTTTCCTAAGGCTGGTAAAGGTATCCTCGCTTGGCCTCTAGACTCAATCTATATCACGCAATATTTCGGTAAGACAGTAGATTCAGTCAGATTATATGCCAGCGGAACTCATAATGGTGTAGATTTTCGCGCAACTATTGGCACTAGAGTCAAATCTGCCGGTAATGGAATAGTAGAAGGCGTGGGTGATACTGATATCGTCTGTCCTGGAGCCTCTTTCGGTAAATGGGTATTTATTCGCTATGATAATGGTCTCGCCAGCACCTATGGTCATTTATCGCTAATTACCGCTAAACAAGGGCAAAGAGTTAAAACTGGTGATGTAGTAGGCTATTCTGGTAATACTGGTTATTCGACTGGTCCGCATTTACATGTTAGTATTTATGCCAGCCAAGGAGTTAAGGTATCCACCCTAAAAAGCGCAGTCTGTAAGGGGACTTACGTCATGCCCCTAGCCGATCCCAAAGCTTACTTGGATCCGATGGTTTATTTTTGATTCTTTTAAAATCTTTTCATTAGGTGTATAATATTATCTATGAATAAGTATAAAAATAAACAAGGTGGTTTAATAAAAATGATTATCATTATAATCATTGTTATTGCAATTTTAAGTTGGTATGGTTTAGATATAAAAGAATTTTTTACTTCACCTCAAGCGCAGAAAAATTTTGGTTATATTTGGAATTTTATTAAAGATACATGGAATGATTATTTATCTACCCCAGCTCATAAAGCGTGGGGGATATGGGTTCAGTATGCTTGGCAACCATTTATAGAGATGATAAAAACTAAAAATCATACAGACATTTTAACAAATTAATAAATTAAAAAATATGTTTGGACTTTTTGATATTTTTGATGCTTGGGATGTCGTTTTTATAGTAATTTTACTTGGTTTATTTATTTGGTCATTTTTTGCTTAAACTCCCATAGGGAAGGACCTCTGACCTTTTAACTATTGTATATATGCGGAGAAGATATATTGTGCGACATACTACTAACTAAACAAAAGCCCTCACCCGTTAGGATAAGAGCCTTTGTTATCATTTTTATTATTTATTAAATTTTAGACTTCCAACACTTAGAAGATGAATTCCACGGAGTGGCACCCTCTTTATCATAGAGATACTTAGCGTAAGCCAAGTTACCATCAATGGTTAAAAGATTAAAACCTAAGTCTTCAGCTTTTTCACCATGATAATACTCGTTGACCTGCATCAGACCCACGTCTGATTTATTAACCTTACCACGAAGAATATCTCCATTAGAATCATACTGTCTAAAAGTTGACTCACAGCGAGCAATTTCCGCCAAGACTGGTGTCTCGACAAAATACTCTCGCACATAATTCTCCAGAGTAATCGGCTCAACGATCGCCGACTGGCTTTGAGTGTTTATACTGTTAGCCACATCCTGAGCCACAGCCACACTGACTGGACCAAAGAAAGACGAAGTTAATAAAGCTATCGATGTAATTAATTCAATCATATTTTTATTTTTTTGCTTCCTTCGATCAAACTCAGGACCTTCAGAAAGCAAAAATCAGAGTTGACCTCTGATTACCCTTAATACTAGCACCTTTCATCTTTTTTGTCAAGCTTCAACACATCAAAATAAACCCGTCAAATAGGAAAATATGGCCTAAAATAAGGACTTTTTACTTGACACAGAGGTTAAAAAATAGGATAAAAAATACCACTTTTTACTATTTTAAGCCAGGACAGTTAGAAGCAGGAGTATAACCAGCTTTTTGTGCTTCTTCATAAGAATCAAACCAAATTTTATTCTTTTCAGCGATCTGGGAGGCTCCAGCGCACCAAGGAAAATGATATTTTTTACCGCTTTTTGACGCCACCAATAAACCTTTCGCGCTGTCCGAAGCAACTAGTGCCGCGGCGGACATGGGGACATTGTTCGTGGACTTCCCGCCTTCGCTAAGAGCTATGGACGGGCGAAGAATTTGCACTGGATCTCTCCCCTTCTCTAGAGCTGATAATCGTCCTAAACCAAAACCAGCCAAACCAATCAAGATAATCGCAAGTATAATAAAAATATCCTCTTTAATGTCAAAATTCGCTTTAACCCGAAAAATCAATGGATTAATTTTATCTACCCCAAAAGACTTGATTTTTTGACCAATATCCTTTATACTCATTGGACGATTATAACATAAACAAATAAAAATATGGCACATAAAAAAGCAGCCGGGACAACAAAAAATGGTAGAGATTCCAATCCAAGATTCTTAGGAATCAAATTAGCCGATGGCGATACCGCCCAAATTGGTTCTATTATCGTACGACAAAAAGGGGTTGGCATAATGCCGGGCCGAAATACAAAGATGGGTAAAGATTATACGGTCTTCGCAGTCAAAGAAGGTAAAGTAAAATTTGCTACTAAAAGAAAGCTGTCTTTTGATTCTAAAATGGAAAAGAAAGGAATTGTGAGTGTGATTTAACTTACTCCCCCTTTATTACTAGTTTAAAAGTGACTTTTTTGTCACCAACTTTAGCTGTGATTTCATGTTCACCAACTTCTTTAATTGGATGTTCTAAAATTATCATATCAGCACTAAGATTAATCCCCTTCTCTTTTTTAATTTCTTCTACAATCTGCTCTTTGTGTACACCGGCAAAAAGATGACCCTTATCACTTACTTTACCCTTTATTTCAATATTAATTCCTTTTATTTCTGTTAGAGCTTTCTCTAATTCCGCCTCGGTTTTAGCATTAGCTAACACATCCCCCTTTTTCTTCACTTCAATCATATTAACATTACCCGTGGTTGCCGGAATCGCCATACCATTTGGTATTAACATATTCAAAGCATGGCCATCAGCCACATCCTTAATCTCATATTTCTTTCCTATTTTCTTTACATCTTTTAATAAAATGATTTTCATAATTTTAATATACCTTTATTCAGATAAAATCTCAAGAGCCTTATCCATCTGGGGATCTTTGTCCGCCTTGAGGTCAGCATCGCTAATTTTGACTTCATAATCTGGCGTCAATCCTCCGTCTGAAATACTTTTACCAAAAGGTGTAAGCCATTTAGCAATGGTAACTTTTAATGAAGTATCGTCTGTAACTTTTATCAATTCCTGCACTGAACCCTTACCATAAGTCTTTGTCCCAACCAATTTTGCAATACCGTGTTCTTGAAGCGCCCCAGCCAAAATTTCTGATGCTGAAGCCGAACCAGCATCTACCAGAATTATCATACTTAATTTGTCTGTGAAAATATCATAACCCTTACTACGATAAATATTTTCTACTCTATCATCACCAAATTCTTCTCGCACTATCGGTTTGCCTAAAGGCAAGAACCAACTTGCCATATCAACAGATGTATCTAAATAACCCCCTGGATTACCTCGTAAATCCAAAATCAATTTGTGTTTTTTAGAATTTATAAATTCTTTTAAGGCTAAATTAAATTGAATTCTGGCTTGTGCATAAAAATTATATAAACTTATCACAAATACATCGTCCTTAATTTCTGTTTTAATGGTTGGAATATCTATTACGGCCCTAATAATTTCAAAATCTAATGGTTTAAGGTTACCATCTCTCAAAATGCTGATCTTAACAACTGTACCTTTTGGCCCACGAATCAATTTAACAGCCTTGTCGGTTGATAAATCAATTGCTGTCTCGCCATCAATAGTAATTATTTTATCTCCAGCTTTTATTCCGGCTAATTCAGCTGGTGAACCTTTTAATGGAGAAACCACGGTTAACATATCTTCTTTAACTCCAATTTCCATACCAACTCCCTCAAAATTACCACTAATATTTGTCTCAAATTCCTTAGTATCTTCTGGTGGTAAGAAAATAGTAAATGGATCACCTAAACTATCAGTCATCCCTTGAATTGCCCCCCAAATTCTATCCTGAGCTGTAGTGGTCGCGGACTGATTTTTGGTGGCAACATATTTATCATCCAAAAGCTTCCAAACCTTCCAGAAAGGCGCCATATCAATTAATTCACTACCTAAACCTTCACTATTAATAACACTAAGGCTTGCTCCATCATTAAGGGTCAAAGTAGGATGACTTCGTCCATAAGAAATGCCCAAAACAAAAAAGAAGCCAACTAATAAAAAGAGGATGATTATGAGGCGCCCTTTTTTAAAAAAATTAAACATTAGAATATTATAGCATATCTGAAATATTCCGCGTAGCATTTTACAAGGTAGAATGATATAATAGATAGATAATAATTAATAAATAATAGTATGATTAAAAAGCAAAATTATAAGGCGGTCACTTGGGTAGATGCTGAAAATCCTACAAAAGATGAGGTTCGAGAATTAATGACTGAGTTTGATTTAACACCTGAAATAGCTCAAGATATTTTATTACCAACATTTAAAGATAGAATCACACCAGCTAAAGATTATATCTATTTAATTCTCCACTTCCCCGCTTTTAAACATACCCATAATAAAAGCCATCGCCAAGAAATTGATTTTATAATTGGTAAGAATTTTATTATTACAAATCGCTATGAAAGCATCGATGCCATGGAAAAATACGCCAAAATATTTGAAGTAAATTCAATTTTGGATAAAGAAAAGGGAGAAGTTGGTCCTGGCGAACTATTTTTAGCAATGATAAGAACCATTTACCAATCTTTATCTGATGAATTAGATTCAATAAATTACCTTCTCGGTGAAGCTGAGAAAAATATTTTTGCTGGTAAGGAAAAAGATATGGTCTTTGAATTATCAAAAATAAGCCGAGAAATTATTAATTTTAATCACATAATTGTTCCTCATGGAAATATTTTAGAGACTCTTAAAGAAAACTCAAACAAAATATTGAATAAGGATTTCATTCTAGAACTTAGTGAAGTAATAAATGAATATTACAAAATTTCAAAAATTCTAGAAAATATAACGGAGGTAATGCAAGAATTAAGAGAAACAAATAATTCGCTTTTGTCCACCAAACAAAATGAGATTATGAAAACTCTGACGATTTTTACCTTTTTTGCCCTACCTTTCACCATCATTACCGGCTTCTTCCAAATGAATACTAAATATACCCCAATTGTAAATAATGATAATGGCTGGTTGGTAATTATTGGATTAGAAATCATTGTAATGATTATTGTCTTTATAATTGCCAAAAGAAAAAAATGGTTCTAAATTATGCAGTTATATAACACTTTATCCAGAAAAAAAGAGGAATTTAAGCCTATAAAAGAGGGTGAAGTTGGTCTATATACTTGTGGGCCAACAGTCTATGGTTTTCCCCACCTTGGTAATCTACGTACTTATGTCTTTGAAGATATCTTAAAACGCACTCTGACTTATAATAATTACAAAGTAAAACATGTAATGAATATAACGGATGTTGGACACTTAACTGGTGATCGTGATATGGGTAACGATAAAGTTGAAAAAGAGTCTCAAAAATCTGGTAAAACCGCATGGGAAATTGCTGATTTTTATACTCAGGCTTTCAAAGAAGATCTGCAACGACTAAACTTAATTTTCCCAGATATTTTTTGTAAAGCCACTGACAATATTCCTGAACAGATTCAGATGATTCAAACACTTGAAAAAAAAGGTTTTACTTATAAAACTAGTGACGGTGTCTATTTTGATACTTCAAAAGTAGATGATTATAATAAACTTTCCCATCAGAATCTAGAGGACTTAAAAGAAGGCGCCAGAATAGAAGCTAACGCAGAAAAAAAGAATCCGACTGACTTTGCTTTATGGAAATTTTCACCTAAGGATGAAAAAAGACAGATGGAATGGGATAGTCCTTGGGGTATCGGTTTTCCAGGTTGGCATATCGAATGTTCAGCTATGAGTGTAAAATATCTTGGTGAACAATTTGATATTCACTGTGGGGCCGTAGATGCCATCAGTCTTCATCACACCAATGAATTAGTGCAAACTGAATCGGCCACTGGAAAGATACCCTGGGTGAGATTTTGGATGCACGGAGAATTTCTTAATCTTGATAAAGGAAGGAAGATGTCTAAAAGTACTGGAGATTTTGTTACTGTCACCAATTCTTTTATAGAAAAAGGATTAGACCCCCTTGTCTTTCGTTTCGTCTGTTTAAACACACACTATAGAAAAGCGATGGAATGGAACGATGAAATTGCTGTATCATCAGCCCATGCTTTTGAAATCCTTAAGAAAAAAATCAATAATCTAGGAGAGGAAGCAGGTAAAACTAATTTAGAATGGAAAGAAAAATTTAATTTAGCAATAAATGATGACCTCAATATGCCGAAAGCTCTAGCTGTTCTAAATGAAATATTAAAGTCTGATTTATCTAACACCGACAAATTGGCCACTATATTAGATTTTGATAAAGTGCTTGGTTTGAATCTTCAAGCATCAAGGTCAGACCTTGCCGTGATAATTCCAGAAAATATTCAAAAATTAATGGATGAACGTGCTACTGCCCGACAAAATAAAGATTGGAAAAAAGCCGATGAATTACGTGATCAAATTATTAAACTTGGTTTTGAGGTGAAGGATAAGTAGTGGCTTCATCTCCTCCTTTTCTAAGGAGGAGTGGCATTCTGATGACGAGGTGGTCTAGCGATTCCCCTCCACAAAAGTCAGGGCTTTGCCTTTTTTGTTGCCACGACCAGTACGGCCTATGCGATGAACATAATCATCATAGGTTGCGGGAACATCATAGTTAATCACATGAGAGACATCGGGAATATCCAGTCCTCGAGCGGCTACGTCAGTCGCCACTAATATGGCTACAGAGTTGTCTTTAAACGCCCCTAGGGCCTTCTGGCGCTTAGAATGGGGCTTATTACCATGAATAGAATCAGCCTTAAATCCCCTTTCAATCAACTTTTTAGAGAGTTTCTCCACCCCATGTTTTGTCCGTCCAAAAATAAGGACTTTGTAGAAATCTGATTGTTTCAAAAGGCTTTCCAGTGTTGCCAATTTATCACCACTGACTCGAACAATATCTTGGTCAACATTCTTACAAGTCTCGCCAGTCTTAACTGAGACAACAATTGGTTCATGTAAAAATATTTTAATTAAATTTTCTACTTCATGAGAAATAGTTGCCGAGAAAAATAAAGTATGTCTCTTCACTGGCATTTTAGCCATAATAAATTTCATATCAGCGATAAAACCCATATCCAACATCCGATCGGCTTCATCCAAAACAATCGTATTAAATTTTGCTAAATCGATAAATTTTCGATTAACTAAATCTTTTAATCTACCGGGGGTTCCGATAATAAAATTATTTTTCCTCTGACGAAGTTCAGCGATTTGTCCTCCAATTCCTACACCACCCACACAACAGGTTGAAAAAATTCCTAAATTAGTTACAAAACTTCTTAATTCTTGATTGATTTGTACCGCCAGTTCTCGGGTCGGCACCACAACTAATACTCTCTCAAATTTATTTAAAATTACTTTTTGAATTAATGGAATTAAAAAGGCACCAGTTTTTCCTGTTCCGGTATTAGCAATTCCCACAACATCCTTCCCTAAAAGAATTTGGGGGATGATTTTATCTTGAATTAAAGTCGGCGTCACATAACCCTTAGTGATGATATTTTGTTTTAATTTCTGATCAATAATAAAATCGCTGAATTTATTTTCTGGCACAAAAACCACCTCTACCTCATTTGGTACAGCTTTATTTATAAACTTAGAAAAATGAATATTCTGGCCTCTAACCGGACCTTTCCTCTGATTTGCCTGATGGGAACGAAAAAAAGGCTTCCTCGGCCCCCGTTGGCTATGACTATAACTATTCTTATACATTTATTTATAATAGCACAAACCTATCTTATTTGTCAACCCTATTTATAAATCTTCTTAATCAACGGGTTAATTCTGGTGACTAATTCATAAACACTAGCATCTAAAAGAGTAGCAATATCATCGGCTGTTATTTTTTCTTTATTATCAACCCCGATAATAGTCACTTCATCCCCCACTTCGACGCTTCGGAGACCCTGAGAATTTTTGAAGGGTTTAACATCCGTCACATCCACAATCATAATGTCCATGCAAATTCGTCCGATAATCTTACATTTGTGCCCACCGATTAAAACCTGTCCGATGGAAGATAGAGCTCGCGGATAACCGTGCCAATAACCAATGGGCAGAACAGCAATCTTTGATTTTCGATTTAATTTTTCAGTAAAATCATAACCGATACTCTCCCCCGCTTTTATATCCTTTATTTCAGCGATGACGGTTTTCCAACTTAAGACTGGTTTCAAATTAAATTTATTTTGAGCATAGGCTTGAACTTCTCTCGATGGCCATAAACCATATAAGCCAATGCCTACTCGAAACATATCCAAATGAACCTCCGGAAAAAGAATTGTTCCGGAAGTAGCACAAGTGTGATTAATTACCTTGATTCCAGCTTGGGAGAAAGCCTCTCGCCACTGATTAAATATTTCTATTTGTTTTTTAGTCTCTTTGGGAAAAGCCGGATTTTTAGCGGCTGCAAAATGTGTATAGAGTCCAAGCACTTTTATTTTGTTTTTTAATTTATTTAATTCATTAATAACTTTTTCTGTCTCGCTCACCAAGAAACCATGTCGATGCATTCCCGTATCAACTTTAATATGCACTTTCACTGGCTTCTTTGAATTAAGCTTTTTTATTTGAGCAAAATAATCAAAACTTGAAACAGTAATTTCCAAATCATTAGCCACTGCTTTTTCTATCATTTCTGGCAAAGTATAACCTAAAACTAAAATCGGAATCTTTATTCCATCTTTTCTTAAATTTATTCCTTCTGTTGCCGAGTCCACAGCCAAATAGTCTACGCCCAACTTTTCTAATTCCTTGGCGAATTCAAATAAATTATGCCCATAGGCATTGGACTTTACCACGCCCATCAATTTAGTCTTTTTAGAGATAAGTGAACGAAAAACCCGATAGTTATGCTTAATAGCCTTCTTATCTATTTCAATCCAAGTCCGCAAACCAGTTCTTAATTCCCTTTTCATAGAACCATCTTACCTAAAATAGACCCAAAAGACAAACAAAAAACCACCCAAATAAATTGGGTGGTTTTTTGTTTAAATATCCTACAAATTTAAATCAGCCATAGCTTCGTCAACACTCTTTGAGGCTCGGACTTCTGGAGTTCTCTCCATAGTTGGAGCGGCGCTAGCACCAGCTCTCATTTCTGGTCTCAAACCACCCTCTGGTTCGCTGATCTTAAGATTAACTCGAGAGTTATTCTTCATTCCAACGACTCGCAAAAGAGTTCTGATGGCCTTAGCGGTATTACCCATTCTTCCGATGACCTTGCCCATATCGGCAGCATTGACATCTAAAGTAAGTAATACTCCCATTTCATCAACTGTTCTAACAATCTTTACATCATTTGGATTATCAACCAAACCTTTGATCACATAATCCAAGAATTGTGCATCTGCTTCCATTATAATTTTCTGTAATTTTCTTGTAATTCAGTCTGCAGTAATTCGACCTGTAATTATTAATAATACTGCTTGTTAAATATTATCATAAACAAAAAACACCTGCAAGACTTGCGGGTGTTTTTATATTTTATTTATTCAGACTTTGGAGCTTCGGCTGGGATTTCTTCTACTACCGGAGCTTCGGTTGGTGCTGCCTCTTTTGGTTTGGCGGCTTCCTCGGCGGCTTTCTTTTTCTCTTCGGTTAGTTCTTTCTTAATTGGTCTCTTTTTAGGCAAAGCATTTACTTTTTTACCAGTGATTATCTTCTTAGTAATCAAAAGATTTCTCATGGTATCAGACAACTGAGCTCCTTTAGAAATCCAATATTTTATTCGATCAGCATCCAAATGATTATCAGTCTTAGCCTTTCTAGCATCATGGTTTCCAAGGATTTCCAAAGCCTGACCACTCTTAGCGCTTCTCTTAGAATCAACCAAAACCACACGAAAAGTTGGCTCGTGCTTTCTCCCTACCCTTTGTAATCTGATTATTAACATAGAGGCTATATTAAGCGAAAACAGAAAAATAGTCAAGTAAAAACGGGACAAATTACCCTTTTTCTGTTAGTATTGTCAAATGCCAAATAAAAACAAAAATAAGACCATTTCCGGTGTTTTAAGCGTTAATGCTCGTGGTGTCGGTTATCTCAAATCACTCGACAAGGAAAAAACAGATATAGAGATTCAAAATAACAATTTAAATACCGCCCTTAATGGCGATACGGTATTGGTTTCAATCCTTCCAGCTAGAAAAAATGAAAAGGTATCAGGGAGAGTTATTCAAATTGAAAAAAGAGCAAAAAAAGATTTTGTGGGGATTTTAGTCTCACAAAATAGAAATATTGTTCTTAAACCCGATGATAAAAAAATGTATGTGGAGATTGTAATTAATCAAGAATCTAAAGTTTTAGCCCAAACACATTTAGGAGAAAAAGTTCTAGTACAAATTACCAAATGGGATAAAAAATTACCGCAACCAGAAGCTAAGATACTAAAAGTTATTGGGCAAGCCGGCCAGCACAATACCGAAATGGAAGCGATCCTTTATGGAAAAGGTTTTGAAATCGGTTTTTCTGAAGAAATTGAAAGTGAAGCGAAAAAATTAGAAAGAACTGAGAAGCCTATACCACAATCAGAAATAGCAAAACGCCGAGACTTTCGAAATACTACTACCTTTACAATTGATCCCAAAGATGCCAAAGATTTTGATGATGCCATCTCATTTAAAAAATTAAATAATGGTAATTTTGAAATTGGTGTTCATATTGCTGATGTCTCACATTATGTTCGAGAAAAAAGCGCTCTCGATCAAGAAGCAATCAAAAGAGAGTTCTCCGTCTACTTGGTGGACCGCACAATTCCGATGTTGCCCGAAGTTCTATCTAATGATATTTGTAGCTTGAATCCCAATGAAGAAAAGTTAACTTTTTCAGCCGTCTTTGAAATAACAAAAAATGGAAAAATTATTTCTCGCTGGTTTGGAAAGACGATTATCAAGTCAAATAAAAGATTTACTTATGAGTTAGCGCAAGAGAGTTTAAATAATTCGCAGGGCGAATACCATGCTGAGCTAAAAATCCTTGATGACATTGCTAAAAAATTAAGAAAAGAAAAGACTATTCATGGGGCAATTGATTTTGAACAAGATGAAATTGCTTTTGATTTAGATAGCGAAGGAAAACCAATTAAAATTTATAAAAAGCAAAGATTAGATACTCACAAATTAGTGGAAGAGTATATGCTTCTTGCCAATAAAGAGGTGGCGGAATTTATTTATCGCGCCTATAAAAAAACTAATTCTGATAGCCCCTTTATTTATCGCATCCATGATTTACCTGATAATGAAAAAATAACAGCCCTGAGTATTTTTGTTAAAGCTTTAGGTTATAATTTACCAATTGAAAAAAATAAAAATCTAAAAGCAATAGATTTACAAAATTTATTTAAACAAATTGAAGGCCGGGCCGAAGAATCAATGATTAAAACAGCTGCGGTTAGATCAATGGCTAAGGCAATTTATTCCACAAAAAACATTGGGCATTTTGGCTTAGCTTTTGAATTTTATACACACTTCACCTCCCCTATCCGACGTTACCCTGATTTATTAGTTCACCGACTATTAGAAAAACATTTAAAAGATGAAAAATTACCAAAGACTGAATGGTTAAAATATGAGAAGATTTCAATTCTGGCCACAGAAAAAGAAATTCAAGCAGCTGAAGCAGAGAGAGATTCCAAAAAATATAAGCAGATAGAATTTATGCAAAATAAAATCGGACAGATTTTTGATGGTACAATTACTGGTGTGACCGAATGGGGCCTTTATGTGGAAGAAAAAGAAACAAGAACTGAAGGTTTGGTGAGAATTAGAGATTTGGGTGATGATTATTATGTTTTAAATCAAAAAAATTATTGTATCATTGGAAACAAAACAAAAAAGAAATTTTCACTTGGCGATCAAATAAAATTTAAAATTACTGATACTAATTTAGAAAAAAGAACTATTGATTGTTTACTGGTATAAAAAAAGAGGTGGCAACTACTTAGCCACCTGAACAGCTTCTTCAAATTGAATAGATAAAAGTTTAGATACGCCATCAGATCCCATAGTCACCCCATAAATCACTCCGGCGCGGGACATTGTCTCTCTATTATGAGTTACTAAAATTAATTGTGAAAATTTAGATAAGTCTTCAATCATATCGCCATACTTTCTGGAATTTGCCTCGTCTAAAGCAGCATCAGTTTCATCCAAAATAACAAATGGTGGTGGATTGACTTGCGACATAGCAAAAAGTAAAGCAATAGATGTGAGCGCTCTTTCACCACCTGATAACATCATTAAACCTTTGATTTTTTTCTTTGGTAAATTTACTTCAATATCTATGCCCTCCGAAATTTCCTCAGAAATTTCGTCTCGAGCGAAGTCGAGAGATTCATCTTCACTACCAGCTATTAATTCTGATAAATCTGTATCACTTTTCTTTTTCTTAATTTCCTGGACAACACTAAGCTTAGCTGTTCCTCCTCCAAACATCTTATTAAAAAATTCTTGGAATTGAGTGTTAATTTTTTCCACTCCAATCTTAAATTCGGTTGTTAATTTATCATTTAATTCTTTAATCAAGGTCTGCAAAGATTCTGATGAAATATTCAGGTCATTTAATTCTTTTTCCAAGAAAGCATCCCTCTCACTAGCTTCTCTGTATTCTTTAAGAACATCGTCTGATGAACCAATACCAGCATCCTCAATTCTAATTTTCATTTTCTCAATATTTTTTCTTCGTTCTTCTTGCTGATTACGTTCTTCTGGCAAAATTTCTAAAATAAGATCTTTATAACGGACTGCTTCAACCCCCACCAAAACACCGGCTTCAGTTAATTCTTGCTTAAAATTATTTTCATCAGTGATTAATTTTTCTTCCTGATTCTGTAAAGAAGCCAATCTAGTATTGATTTCATTTTGCTCCGCCATAATTCTAAAGACCGCTTTTTCTGCATCACGATTAGAATCTTTCTCTTTTTCTATTTCATCTTTAACACAGTTATATTTAGTAGTAAAATCTATTTCCTTCTTTTTTAAATTAGTTAATTCTACTTCAAATTCAGCTTTCTTTTTTCGCAAATCAACCATCTCTTTCTCTAGCTCTTTAGGTGAAGAATCTTCATTCAAAGTCCTATTTTTATCAATAAAATCACTTAAAATGGCCTTTATTTTGCCCAAAATGCCCTTTATTACTGAGATATCCTGACTAGCCGTCCCTTCTACGATATGACCAGAAATGGTCTGCATTAGGCCTTCTACCGCTGTTAAATCTATTTTCTTAGATTCTGCTAAATTTGACGTTTGGATTTGTTTTTTATATTGCCGATCTAAATAATTTATCTCCCCTTCTAATCGGCCAATTTCTCGCATTAAAGAATCTTTGGCAAGACGAGTTTCTCTAAGTTGAGTTTCCAAAGAAATTATTTCATCACTTTTTATATCCTTACTTTCAGATTTTTGTAAAATTTCTTTTGCCTTTTTTAATTCTTCATCCAAACGATGCCTCTCGGCTAATGGCCCAGATTTTTCTTTTGCTAAACTAGCTTTCTCAATTTTTAAATATTCATCTTCACGCTTAAAATATTCCAAATAAAAATTCTTGAGTTGCTCCCGCATTTCAATAGTCTTTTCAATTTTCTCTACTTGTTTTTTGAGAAATTTAATATGGGGAGCAATTTCTCGTCGTAAAGATTCTACCTGTTTAATATTTTCTTCTGTTTTAATTAGTTTTCTTTGACTATCTTCTTTTTTATAATGATAGATTTTTAGACCCAAAGCATCCTCAATCATTTCGCGTCTTTCCTTAATATTAGCATTCAAAATTTTATCAGCTTCACCCTGAGAAATAATATGGTGGCCAGACGCACCAATATGGGCTGAAGCCAAAAGTTCAATGATATCTTTTAAACGTACAGCTGAACCATTAATAAAATATTCACTAACCGAATCACGATGAATTACTCGCTCCAAAGAAACTTCATCAAAATCAATATTAAAAATCCGGCGACTATTATCAAAAAGAACTTTGGCTGAAGCCCGATTGGCTCGCTGTGCATCTTTACCACCATTGAAAATAAGATCCTCCACTCTCTTTCCGCGCAAAGACTTAATACTCTGCTCACCCAAAACAAAACGAAAAGCTTCGGCCACATTGCTCTTTCCAGAACCATTCGGTCCAACAATAGCCGAAATTGGTGTATTAAAATTCAACTGTGCTTTTTTCGCAAAGGACTTAAAACCGCATAATTCAATACTTTTCAACATCCCGCTATTTTAGCAGATTTAATTATAAAAATCCAAGACAAAAATAGAATTTACCACCCTTTGGTTTCCAATGCCTGTCGGGCAGCAGCTTGTTCCGCCTCCTGCTTACTCTGGCCTGTGCCTTCGGCGATTAAATCATCATTTAAATAGACCCCAACCGTAAAATGCTTATCATGATCCGGCCCCTCTTCTTTCAAACTTTTATAAAGCGGAGTCTGACTTTCTTTTTCCTGAGCTTTTTCTTGAAACTTACTCTTAGCATCAATCCAACTTTGCTCTTCGATAATCTTATCAATCAAATGAAAAAGATTATTGGAAATAAAATACTTGGCCGCGTCATAGCCTTGATCCAAATAAATCGCGCCGATAATGGCTTCCATGGTATTAGCTAAGATATATTGTCGCGCCTTGCCAGTATCTTTGGCTTCACCTTTGGATAATAGAAGAAAATCGTTGACATTTATTTTTTGCGCCACTTCTGATAAGGTAATCGCATTCACCAGAGATGCTCGATAGGCGGTCAAATCCCCTTCGGTGCTATCAGGATATTTTTCGAACAAATATTCGGTCACCATCAACTCCAATACCGCATCACCTAAAAATTCTAAGCGTTCATTATGCGAAGATTCCGAAGCTCGATTTTCATTCAAAAAAGAACGGTGAGTAAAAGCACGTCTAAGAAGCTCCTTATTCTTAAAGGTAATACCAGAAATTTCTTCGAACTTACTAAAATCTGGAATGGCTTTCTTATTCATAATAACTATATTAACTATTTTTCTTCAGAAATCAAGCTCACAGCCTTAGTAATAAAAGGGAGGATATCACCATAAGTTTTCAAATCTTGAAGCTCGGTCAATTTAAACCAACGGACATCATCCAAACCACCATTATCTTTCTCTAAAATTAAATCTTTATATTCGGCCTTTGCTAAAAAATAAATTACTTGCTTACGAATTTTCCCTTTTTCTGGATGATTTGCAACATATTCATTTCGTCCGATCTCATTTAAAACTTCTACATCTAAACCAATTTCTTCTTTTAATTTTCTTTTGGTTCCATCTTTTTCATCTTCTCCATCTTCTAATCCTCCTTTTGACAAAGTCCAATAACCAAAGACATCATGGACTAGGGCCAAACAATAGTCCTCACCATTCTTGGCATAAACTACCGCTCCACCCAGTTTCTCTATTGGCATTTCTTCATAAGGAATATCTCTAATCATCGTCTTTTTCTTTTTTGATACAGCATCCTTATCTGGCTCGCCTAATTCTTTATAAACCGAACCCAAAACTCCATTCACAAATTTACTACTTTTTTCACTACCATAATTCTTAGAAAGTTCAATCGCCTCATTAATCGCTACTTTCGCTGGCACTTCTTTAGAATCAGCAAAAAGAAGCTCATAAAGTCCGAGCCGTAAAATATTTCTATCAATTGGAGAAATTTTATCTAATGGCCAATCTGGAGCAGCTTTCTCAATAACTAAATCAATTTCACTTTTTTTATCTAAAATTCCTAATAATAAAGTGTGGACAAAAACTGTATCTACAACGTCAGAAGCAAATTCAGACATATCTCGCTGAAGAATCTCTTCTAGTGAATCACAATTAGAATAATCTCGAAAATCTAGTTCGAAAAGAATTTGAAGAACTATTGATCTGGCGATATGTCTATTGGCCATGGCAAATAACTTTTAATTAACTAAAAGGAAGTATATCATGAATCTACAGATGAACACAACCTCACCCCGCCCTCTCCTTAACTAATGAGAGGGAGGAGAAAAAGCCCAGAGATATTTAAAATTTTTCGTCGCGTCGGAGCCCACCCGTACTCGGGAAGGGTGAAGCGCGAATAATTTGAAATATCTCTGGGCTTAGATTAACACTATTTAGTAGCCTCAGACTTAGTTTTAAGTTTCTTCTCTTTCTTTGCCGTTTTGGCCAATACATCCAGCACCATTCGGCCATTATATTTACCACAATTAGCGCAAATCTTATGATTTGATTTCTTAGCTTTGCAATCAGGACAAATAGAAAGGCCTCTTGCCTTTAAAGCATGATGCGAACGAGTATCTCCTCGTTGAGCTCTATTATGTCGCATTCGGTTTACCATGTCGGCTATCTTAACTTATTTTGATTTATAAATCAACCCCCTAAGAAAACTTTGACGATGTATGGAAGATAGACCATATTTTTTCAAGTCTTTATAGTGCGCTCGGGTACCGTAACCCTTATGCTTTTCTAAGCCATAATTAGGATATCGCTGGGCCAATTTCACCAAAACAGCATCCCTAGTCACCTTAGCCACAATGGACGCTAGGGCGATTGCCAACTCTTTTTCATCACCTTTTATGATCGTCTTTTGATTTTTATATTCTTTTGGTGCCTTCAATCCCCCATCCAAAAGAACTCGACAACTTTTTTTATTTATTGGCAAAGCTTTTAAAGAATTGTCCAACGCCCGATTTATCGCAAAAACTATTCCTTTTTTATCTATAACTTTATTACTCTCAAAACAAACTTTATAAAAAATATTTCCTTTCTTTTTTTCTTCATTTATTTTCTCCAACCACTTCAGTCGCTGTAAATGTGAAAGTTTTTTAGAATCTTTAAAATTTCCAAAGTTCACGATAGCGAACTTGGTTTTTTGATTTAAATTTTTATTTTTACAAATAGCTAAAGCACACACCGCCACCGGTCCCGCGATCGGCCCCCGCCCTACTTCATCTATGCCAATTATGTATTTGAATTTTTCCGCCATTCGTCTATTTTTTTATGATTTCCAGAGAGAAGTATTTTTGGTACCTTATAATTTTTCCCTTTATATTTCAAAACTTCTGGTCGGGTATACATCTCCGAACTGGCAATTCTCTCTTCTTCTCTTGAATTAAAATTACCCAACACGCCCTCCACTTGCCTAGCTACACAATCAGCTATAATCATCGCTGGTAATTCTCCGCCGGTCAAAACAAAAGGTCCCACCGAAATTTCTTCGGCCTTAAAGATCTTCTTTACCCGACTATCAATCCCCTCATATCGCCCACAAATAATAATAATATCCGTATATTTCTTCGCAACTGTCTTGGCATACTTAGTATCAAATTGCTTGCCATTTGGCGTCAACCAAATAATTTTACACTTTGCTTTTTTATTTTTACATTTAGTCAAAGCTCTCTCTATAGCTTTGATACATGGCTCCGCTTGCATAATCATCCCTGGCCCACCCCCATAAGGCTTGTCGTCCACTCGCAAATACGGCTTCTCGTTTTTTTTCTGGGCTTTAGTAGGCTTAACATAATCACGGGGGTTATAAAAGTTAAACTTGACCTTTCCCTCTTTTCTCGCCCGCCCCAAAATCGACTCATTCAAATATGAATCAAACATCTCCGGAAATAAGGTAATGATGTGAAAAGTCATAAAATGAATATATCACAAATCATTTAAACTTTACAGTAATTTCCAAAGCATCATCAAATTGGGGCAGGCCGGAGGGATTATCTTTTTTCAAAATAAGAGAACCGGTCGTGCCATAATCGGGCTTGGTAAAATTCAAGGTGACAGTAAAGGGGATATAATCTGTTGTCATCCAATCCCCTTCGGCCTGAGCAATTCCTTGAGCGATAATTAAGCCGTCCCAATTTGTAAGAATCACTGGAAAGCTAGCTTCAAAAAACCAATTGCCACGAGCTTCCCCGGTCACCACGAGTGGACTCAGAATTTCAGTATCAGGCAACGGACTAAAAATTCGTAGATTATCATTACTGACAACAATTGCCGGTCCATCCCCCACCGCTGGATTAAGTTGCCAAATTGAAAAATTAAGATAACCAGCAAAACTTACCCACAAGATATAGGGTACCAACAACCAAGCCGCTGGACGAGAAATTTTAGAAAAAAGAAAAATAGTCAATAAAATAGCGACAGCTAGAAGGAGGAGTTCAAAAAAAGCTAAACCAAGATGATTAAGGCTACCGATTACCAAAGTTGGTGAACCAAAGAAAATAATTGACCAACAGGCATTCAATAATAATTGGATGAGAAAAACAACCAAGGCAACTTTGATTCGACGCCGGCTAACGGAAGGATTAATGTCACTCAGTTTTAAATAAACTAGCCACACCGCTACACCCATCAAAACAAACAGTGTTGTCCAAACCGGACCGAATACCCAGGCGGGTGGATTAAGCGTGGGTTTCATCAGGGTCTCATACCAACCAGACTTAATCGCCGGCGTAGTAAAAAGCGCCCCGGCCACTCCAGCTAATTCGCAAACGACTACCGCTATAATTAATTTAAATAAATTTTTCATTAATCAATTATAGCACAATTTTGTGCGGACTAGTGGACGACATCAGAACTGGATTTGAGAGGAGAAATGATGTGACGGTGTATATCCCAGCACTTTACCCCACACCTTAACTCACATATTATCTTTTAATAATAAGAAAGGGCGCACAATCTCCCTAAGGAAACGTGCGCCCTTGTGTCATAAGTCTAAAACAGACCGCCACCATTAACTACGGCCCAGACAAACACTACCAGTGACCAGCCACCGAAAACCAGAGATGACCGAGCTCCAATCTTAGCGAAGAGGTTGTTTCGGTGTTTGAGACCACTACCCCCAATCACAAATGGTATTGGTGATGTGAGGATTCCACAGAAGGAATAGATGCACATCATTTTCCAAAACCAATTTGGACTGGACATATCGGTATATCCTTTGGCCATCAACAGGCCAAACTCTGAAAGACCCAACCAAGGAAGAAGTGTCCCAACTATCATCCACAGGATTGTTTTCATACTACCTCCATATGTGTTTAGACCTGTTCCATTTATTAAACTACTCTTTTTTACAAAAAATGCAAATGCGGGGGCGATGGACTCTCCCTCGCATAATTTTTTGCCGTCGCAAAAAATTTGCTGGGCACCGCCTCGCTCCCAGATTTGCTAATCTGGGTCCCGCTCCGGCGTCAGTACCCAACGCAAGCAAAATCATTTGCTTGCTTCGCCCGCGCAACAGAAAAGCCCTTTTCAGGGCTTTTACTGGCGCGGACTAGTGGACGACATCAGAACTGGATTTGAGAGGAGAAATGATGCGACGGTGTATATTCCAGCACTTTACCCCGCGGTGTGATTCACTATATTAGTTAGTTCTTAAAATTTAAAAATAGTAAAAAATATTTATTTTGAAAAATAAGGAGTTTGGATTTAAATATCTAAACCTAAAAACCCTTACACGCTTTGGTTAATAGATTATCTATATTTTCGTCAAATTCTTC
>CAZAJY010000004.1:0-44893 GCA_964485905.1 uncultured Candidatus Saccharibacteria bacterium
TTTCATAACACTTCTATTCTATCAGAAGTGTTGCACTTACTTATTGAACTCTAGGAATTTAATTATTTATAGACTATAATGTCTCTATGCCATCGAAATTCATACATCTACATACTCACTCGCATTATTCCCTGCTTAATGCCCTGCCAAAAATTAAGGAACTAATTAAGGAAGCGAAAAAATATGATATGCCGGCTTTGGCCCTAACTGATAATGCCAATATGTATGGCGCCATCGAATTTTATAAGGCTTGCAAAAAAGAAGAAATCAAACCAATTTTAGGTGTAGACTTTTATGTTGCCGCCCGAACGCGAAATGACCGCCAAGGCGGGGTGGACAATCGACGAACACGTTTAATTTTATTAGCCAAAGATTTAACTGGGTATCATAATCTAATTAAGTTAACCACCCTAGCGAACCTTGAAGGATTTTATTATAAACCGCGCATTGATAAAGAGTTAATTGAAAGATATCATGATGGCCTAATTTGCATCTCACCTTCTTTTTCTGGCGCTATTTCTCAAGCTCTTAAAAATAGTAATGCAGAAGAAGCCAAAAATCTAGTCGCGTGGTATAAAAAAGTTTACGGGGAAGAAAATTTTTATTTGGAATTAACTCATCATCCAGAAATTGATGGTCATGAGGAATTAATGGAAAAAATTGTTACTTTAGCAAGAGAGACTAATACCCCACTCGTCGCAGCCCATGATGTTTACTATTTAAATCAAGAAGATAAAAAGGCTCGAGATACTCTGCTATTGGTAAATAGCAATTCTGATTTTAGTGATAAAAATTCAGATAGTAATGAAGAAAATTTCTCTTTTATTTCATCAGAAAAAGCCGAGGAACTATTTGCTAATACTCCAGAAGCTCTTACCAACACCATTAAAATTGCCGAGCAATGTAATTTAGAATTAAAATTAGGTACTTGGGTATTCCCTGATTTTAAGGTAGAAAGTGGATTAACAGCAGATGAAGAATTGAAAAGATTAGCCCATGAAGGTTTTACTGTCAGAAAATTAGAAAAAAATAAAGAATATCTAGACCGATTAGAATATGAATTAAAAGTGATTCAAGATAAGGGTTATGCTCCTTATTTTTTAGTGGTTGCCGACTTGTTAAAATTTGCACATGAAAATAAAATTCTAACTAATATTCGAGGGTCTGTTGCCGGCTCATTGACCACCTATCTTACCAAAATTACCAATGTTGATCCGATTTCCTATAAATTACCCTTTGAAAGATTTTTAAATCCTGAGCGACCATCAGCTCCCGATATTGATATGGACTTTGCAGATAATAGACGAGATGAAGTGATTGCTTATGCTAGACAAAAATATGGTGCCGATAAGGTTGCCCAAATTGGTACTTTCGGAACCATGATGGCTCGTGGTTCTGTAAAAGATGTTGCGCGCGCTATGAATTATCCTTATACCTTGGGTGATCGAATTTCTAAATTAATTCCAATTGGAGCCCAGGGTTTTCCTATGACCATTGACCGAGCTTTAGCAGAGACTTCTGAACTAAAAGAAATGTATGATAAAGAAGAAGAAGTAAGGATAATTATTGATATGGCAAAAAAAGTGGAGGGTTGCGCCCGTCATATTTCTGTTCACGCGGCCGGTGTGGTGATGGCGCCAAGTCCACTCACTGATTTCACCCCCCTACAATTTGATACCAAAGGAGAAGAAAAAATTATTACTCAATATGATATGCACGCCGTGGAAGATGCTGGACTTTTAAAATTTGACTTCTTGGGTATAAAAAATTTAGCGATTTTATCCAATGCTGTAACCTTAGCCAAGAAAATTGATAAAACGGAAGTAGATATTGAAAATGTACCAATAGATGATACTAAAACTTTTGATCTTTTAGCCAAAGGCGAGACCACAGGACTCTTTCAACTCAATGGTTCGGGAATGACAAAATATTTAAAAGAATTAAAACCAACAACGATTCATGACATCAATGCCATGGTCGCTCTTTATCGTCCAGGACCAATTGAATCTATTCCAGAATATATAAAAAGAAAACACAATTCTAAAACGATACGCTTTCTAGATCCACGAATGAAAGATATTTTGTCACAATCTTTTGGTGTCATTACCTATCAGGACGACGTGATGCTTATCGCTATAAAACTTGGTGGCTATTCTTGGTTAGAAGCTGATAAATTAAGAAAGGCCATGGGTAAAAAAATCCCCGCCGAAATGGAAGCACAAAAAGAAAAATTAAAAGAAGGCCTGTTAAAAAATGGTATGCCCAAGGAAAAAGCCGATGAACTCTGGGCCCTGATTGAACCTTTCGCTGCCTATGGTTTCAATAAAGCCCATGCTGCCAGTTATGGCCGAGTGGCATATCAGACGGCTTATATGAAAGCCAACTTCCCTGCTACTTATATGGCCTGTGTTCTGACGGCTGATTCTGGCGATGTAGAAAAAATCGCCGAATTTATCGGTGATTGTAAGCGCATGAATATTCCTGTTTTACCACCAAATATCAATGAAAGTTTTCAGGGTTTTACTGTGGTGAAAGCCGACCAAGACACTATCCGTTTTGGTCTAACAACAATAAAAAATTTTGGGGAAGGTATTGCTAATTCAATTATTGAGGAAAGAAAGAAAAATGGTAAATTCAAATCTCTCTCAAATTTTCTAGACCGGATTAAAGATCGAAACTTAAATAAAAAATCCCTGGAGGCTTTGATTAAAGCCGGAGCAATGGATGAATTTGGCGAACGTGGACAAATGCTAGCAAATGTGGAAAATATGCTAACTTATTCCAAAGAGGCTAATCAGATTCCGGATAATCAAGATTCACTTTTTGGTACCCATGTTCCCGGTTTAGAAAGTGCCAATAATTTTACTTTAGCTGATGCCCCGAAAGCCACACCAATAGAAACATTAGGGTGGGAAAGAGAGTTATTAGGTTTATATTTGTCTGGTCATCCCTTAGATAAATTTAGAAAAATTATTGAGGATAAAAAATATAATATTTCTCATGCAAAAAATAATCCAAAAGAAAATAAAGAAATAACTGTCGCCGGAATCATTGAAGATATTCGAGCAATTGTAACTAAAAAAGGTGACAATATGGCCTTTGTTAAATTATCAGACTTCGATGATGTTATAGAAACTGTCGTATTTCCTCGCACTATGGTTGAATTCAAAAATATTTTAATAAAAGATAAATGTGTTGCCATTAAAGGAAAAATTTCTCTCCGTAATGGCGAGACTACTTTGATTGTAGATAAGATGAAAGAGTTAATTTAGTATTTACCCTCTTGATCCTCCTTCTTCATTATTCGATCTATTATCTTATTCCATACACTCAAGTGTCGGGTTAATGGGCTAGCAAAAATGCCTAAAGAAGACAGTAATACTAGTAAAGACGCGGAGACACCAATATTTACCGGATTCTTAATTGAATAAATAACTAAATAGAAAAAAGCATACCAAATTATTAATTCCGCAACCCACCAAGTAAAATTTTTTGCCATAATTTTATATATTAAAATAATAAACAATCCTAACGACTATTAATTTAATTTAACACCTATTAAAATATAAGGCAATAACCCATTTGACAAACATTTTGTATCTAGTATTATTAAAAGAGTAGAGATTGTTACGGCTACCAACCGTAATTCTGAGCGACTAAAGCTAAGAACCCAAAGGGCTAATCTAAAGAAAACAAGAAGCAAGCCGGGTGGAACCGCGAAATAGACTCGCCCCGACAAAAAGTGAAACATCATTTTTTGTCGGGGCGATTTTACTTTATTAACAATTTTAATAATTAAAAAATACTATGGAAAATGAAAATTTAATGAAAATTAGACATTCACTCTCTCACCTTTTAGCGGGGGCGGTTTTAGAATTATATCCAGGAACTAAATTAGCCATCGGTCCAGCCATTGATAATGGTTTTTATTATGATTTTGAATTAAGTGAATCAATTAGTGATAAAGATTTAGGAAAAATAGAACAAAAAATGCGAGATCTACTAAAGAAATGGGATAAATTTGAAAAGAAAGATGTTTCCGAAAAAGAAGTTAAAGAACTTTTTGCCAATCAGCCATATAAATTAGAGTTAGCTGAAGAAATAATCAAAGACGGTGGTCAACCAACTATTTATACTTCTGGTGATTTTACTGATTTATGCGCTGGACCACATGTCACCAATACCAAAGAAATTCCTAAAGATTGTTTCAAATTAGATCGCGTCGCTGGTGCTTATTGGCGTGGTGATGAAAAAAATAAAATGCTTACTCGTATTTATGGTTTAGCTTTTGAGTCTAAAGAAAAATTGAAGGAATATATCAATCAGCAAGAGAATGCGAAAGCCAACGATCATAAAAAACTAGGAAAAGAACTTGGGCTCTTTGTCTTTTCTGATTTGGTTGGTCCTGGACTCCCTCTCTTTACTTTCAAAGGAGCCACCATTAGAAGAGAAATAGTAAATTATTGTAATGAACTTCAAAAAAGTATTGGCTATCAAGAGGTTCACACTCCAAACATAAATAAAGCTGACTTATTCAAGGTCTCGGGTCACTATGAAAAGTTTAAGGAGGATATGCTTAAGGTTATCTCAAATTATTCTAAGGAAGAGTACTATCTCAAACCGATGAACTGCCCACAACACACGCAAATATTCGCTTCTCAACCCAGAACCTACAAAGAACTGCCCCTAAGAATAGCTGACTTTGCTAATCTTTATCGAGATGAAAGACCGGGTGAGCTTAACGGCTTAGCCCGACTCCGCTGTTTCTGTCAAGACGACGGCCACTCTTTTTGCCGTGAAGATCAGATAAAAGACGAATTTAAAAATGTCTTGGAGATAATAAAAAAGGCTCTGACTACATACAAAATGGAGTATAGAATAAGACTCTCTCTTTGGGATCCAGGTAAACCAGAAAAATATCTTGGAGATCCTCAAACTTGGGAAAAAGCCCAGCAAAAATTGGAGGAAATCCTGATAGAGAATAAAATAAACTACTTTACGGCTGTAGGTGAAGCCGCAATGTATGGACCAAAAATGGACGTTTTAACTAAAGACTCCCTTGGTCGAGAATGGCAAATATCTACAATTCAACTTGATTTAATTATGCCAGTTCGATTCGAGCTAAAATATATTGATAAAGATGGTAAAGAAAAAATACCAGTAATGGTTCACCGGGCTATTGTTGGTTCTCCAGAAAGGTTCATGGGAATTTTAATTGAACACTATGCCGGAAACTTCCCCCTCTGGTTATCGCCAACTCAAATTAAAATAATTCCAGTCCGAGAAAATCATAATGATTATGCGCGAAAGATTGCGGATGAATTAAAAGAGTTAAATATCCGAGTAGATCTAGATGATAGCGATGAGGGAATGGGTAAAAAAATCCGCGCTGGAAAAAATAATAAAGTTCCCTATATGTTGGTCATCGGTGATAAAGAAATTGAAAGTGGTGAATTAACTCTAGAAATTCGTGATGGTGAAAAGAAAGAAATCCTCACCCTCGCTAATCTAAAAACCAAACTCCAAAAAGAAATCGCTGAAAGATTGTAAAGACCAAACAAAAAATCAACCACTAGGGCTGATCTTTTGTTAACATCAGTTTTGGAATTAGCTTTATCTTGGATCTATTACGCCAGAATTCTTCTTATAAGAAACTACAATATAAGCAATCCAAGCGCTGAAGAGGGCTAAGATCCCAATAAAGAAAGCTAATTTAGAATTATCAGCCAAACCGGTATAAGGTACTTGGCTTAAATAAATACCTTCAGTTTGTAATGGCTGATAAGTTTCACTGTAGGCTAAGACTGAGTTAACATTAGCATAACAGGTATCAGAATCTTCATTACCATCACCGTCGGTCACAGTCACTCGAGCAGACTTTCGTCCCACAGTTGAATAGGTCATATAAGGTGATTTACTAGAACTATTTAAACCATTAGTGCCAGTCCAATCATAATCGTAGTCACCGTCACCACCATCTACTTCCACATACCAACGAATGCGATTACCCACTTGAGTAGTAGATGGACTAGCATAACAAGACACAGACAAATCATCGTCACTACTACCACCACTAGTAACTCTAGTAGTACAAGAAGCACTGACCGTTTGACCATCAGAGGTGACAGTCACTGTTGCTCGTTTTGTTCCAGTATAATCATAACTCCAGGTTAAAGTTCTATTACTACCACTCAAATTTTCAGTTCCGTCCCAATCATAATCATAGTCACCATCACCACCAGTGGCATTAGCACTCCATGTGACGTTTTGATCAACTCTCACACTTGAACGACTAACGCTACAAGAAACATTTAAATCATTGTTATAAGTAGTGGAAACTACAGCACTACAAGTTCGTGTGATGCTTTGGCCATCAGAAGTAATGGTTACAGTTCCAGTTTTAGTTCCAGTCGTAGAATAATATTTAGAAACAAAAGAAGCGTTGCCATTTAAACTATCAGTTCCACTCCAAGAAAAATCATAATCACCATCACCACCGGTAGCAGAAGCACTCCAGTTTAAATATCCATTATTAGTTAAATGATTAGGTGTAACCGAACAAGAACCAGATAAATCATCGTCCGTATGAGGGTCTGAACAAAAATTACCTGAGGCGCCCTCCCAACCATTTCCACCATTTTGGTAATAATTCCAACTAATAAGCTTACCTGTATCTAAGGTATTTACAGAAGTTTGTATTTGACCATAGTAAGCATCAATTTGCGCCATACATGGAGGCAAATCTACAGTTAAAGTTAAAACTGAATTTGGCAAAGCTGTACCAGTTACTCCATCAAAATATACCTGATGAATAAGGGTTTGATCATACATTTTATAAGAAACCAAACTCACTGGAAAAGAACAATTAGTATTATTTGTGATAGTAGCAGAACCAGAACTATCAACATCAGCATATATCTCGCCATCATTCTTTGCAGACCTAAACTGGCTCAAGGACATTGTGCCCCCGGCTGTATTACAATATCTAACGGAATTGGTCACTAAATTATCTTCCTCTGTTAAACTTTCCACAAGTCCAACCTCGCCATTCTTTATATCAGCTCTTAATTCCAATAAATTATTTTTGATCTCCAAAATCTGACTAGGAGAAACTCTGGCTTCCACGATATTTAAACCAAAAGAAAAGATTAGAGTAAATAAAATTACTCCCAAAAACAAAACTAATGCTTTTTTATCATTTTTCATCATGTTGGGTATTATATATCATAACAATCAAAAAGTCAAGGTTTTTTCTCTTTCTTTTTATTTCCTATTAAAATACGTTAATTCTAAAGGGTTTTATGGTAAATAATTTGCAGTCACTACATAGCGCTCACTCTTGGCACCGAAAGTATTACAAGTAGAGAGCGTTAGTATGTTTTTATCATTATTAAACTCCACTAAAGCTTTACTGTCATCTACTAAAGTAACTGATGATACTTCATACTCATAAACCTTAGAAACTCCAGACACTTTGATTATATCCCCCACCTTCAAATCTTTAAAACCATTAAAAGTTTTATATGCTTGATTATTCACAACTTTAAAACCAGTACTGTGCGCAAAGATAAACATATTGCCAACACCTAACAAACCAGAACCAGGATAACGCACAGCTCCCTGTTTTAAATATTCATCTAGAGTCACAACATTAGTTGTATTTGGATTTGACACAAGTGAATCCACTCCAATTTTTTCAATTACAATCCTAATCGGTTCTTCACCCGTTAAAAGTTTTTGGTTTTGATTAGTTTGATCAATAATTGCATTTTTTTGTGCTTTATCCCATAAAGTTCGCAAAGAATCGCCGTCATTTGTCTTCAAAGATTCCGGAACTAGACCAAGTAAATAAAGTAAGATAAAAATGACCACAAAAGTGATGATGAAGTAGAAAGTGAATTTGATTTGACTTTTTTTAAGCATTATAGTATAATACCCTGTAGTAAGATTTTTAGCAAGCTTACGTCTTTATTAATATGATAATACAATATAACATGGAAAACAAAGAAGAAAAAGGAATATTTAATAGAATCTATACTTGGTTCAGTAATATAACCGTCAAGGGATTATTGGGGGTGATTTTAGTGGCTTTTATTATTATCATAATTTTACTCACCGTCTCTTATTTACCAGGGATTATTTCTCGTGTCTCCTCTTCCCTATCAGCTGCACTTTATTCTGTTTTTGTGCCGGCGGAAAATGCGACTATCACAACAAATAAAAATATCATCAATTCTGGTGAAGACTTTGTCATTGATTTTAAACGTGGAGATTTAACCGACGGCTTTTTCACCGTCTCTTATGCTTGTGACTTTGATATTGATCTTTTTTCAATTGAAAGTAACGGCTTGAAAAAAATAGAATGTGATATTCCTTATTATCTATTAGAAGATGAGACAAATATAAATATCAAGGCCATCACTGAAGAAAATTTAGTTCGTCTTGTTATGACCGCAGCTTTTGAAAATAATGCTACTCTTGAATCTGAAACAATTGGTGTCGTGAGAGTTACAGTAAAAAATGATTCTACCAGAACTGTTGTTAATCCCCAAATAAATACGCCAGCAACATCAACTGTTATAACCAATCCGGTCACACCTTATGTCCCATCACAACCAGCACCAATTCAGCCAATCTATTATGGTAAGCCAGACTTAGCCGTTAGAGTACTTCAGATTGGTCGCTTAACTAATGGAACTAATTTTATTACTAGCCAAAATCAATTCACCTATTCTGATATGGTCGGTATTAAATTTGAAATTAGAAATGATGGTGATGCTAATACCGGTCCTTGGGCCTTTACTGCTGTATTGCCTTCCGTCTCTACTCCAACTTATAGTTCCAATACTCAAATTTCTCTACGACCAGGTGAAAGTATCGTCTTTACTTTGGGCTTTAGTGATTTAACTAATCAAAGAACTAGCTTAATAACTATTAACGCTGATCCACAAAATCTTGTTAGTGAAAGTATTGAATATAATAATATTGTAACTTCAACTATTACTAATAATAATTATAACAGTAATTATTACGATAATAATTACAATAATAATGGTTGTTATGTAAATGGTATCTTTACTTATAATTGTCTAAATCAGAGCGGTTATTATGATCAATATGGCCGTTGGATTAGCTATAATAATTATGATTACAATGACCTCCGGGTATCTTGTTATGCCGACCCCGATGATCCAGAAACTGACGACCGAGTTCGTTGGTATGCTGAAGTCGATGGTGGTAATAGTCCTTATAATTATGATTGGACTGGTACCAATGGCTTAGATAGTTCATCTCGAACTCCAAGCAAAACCTATACTTCTCGTGGTTGGAAATATGCGACCGTCACTGTGACTGATGATGATGATTACGAAGTCTCTACCACCTGTTCGGTTTATGTAGATTAAAAAATAAAAAACACCGCCCAGATTTGGGCGGTGTTTTTTATTATTTTATCGTTCCCAATAAACTAGCGCCTTTGGACCAACCGTGTTCAATGATTAATTCTAGAGCGGAAACGGCGCGTTTAGTAGTCTTTTTAAATTCCTTTAATTCACTTTCTTTGAATTTACTTAGAATAGTATCGATAACTTTTTCTTCGCCCTGTGGTTTTTTGATTTTACCGGATGCTGTTTCGCCAGAGATTCCTAAACGCAAACGAATGAAATTTTCTGTTTTAATGGCACGCATAACTGATTCTACACCCTTATGTCCACCAGAACTTTTATTAAATGAGATTTTCATCTTGCCTAATGGCAAATCCAAATCATCATGAATCACCACCAAAGTCTCAGCCGCCTTTTTAGACTTTATCAAAGGTTTTACCGCTTCCCCACTTTTATTCATAAAAGTTTCAGGTTTTAAAAGTGAAACTTTATTTTTTTTAATTTTTCCTTCAGAGACCAGGGCATTCAGTTTTTTATTCATTTCCCAATCAGGCCAATCATTCTTTTTTACAAAAGCATCCAAGACCATTCGTCCGACATTATGTCTCGTACCAACATATTCCTCACCAGGATTTCCCAAACCCGCAATTATATAATTTGCCATATTTATTTTTTAAAATTAATAATAACCATAATATTTATAACATTCCGTTAGTTCTTGTGTCAAACGACTTTCTATAATACAATGCCTTAATGTTTAAGACTTTTCTAAAGAGCTTTTGGGGAGAAATACTACAAATCGTTATTATATCCTTAATTATCGTTATTCCTTTTAGGGCTTATATTGCACAACCTTTCTTGGTTAGTGGACCATCCATGGATGATACTTTTGCCAATGGTGAATATTTAATTGTTGATGAATTAACCTATAGATTTCACGGACCGCAACGGGGTGACGTTGTTATTTTTAAATATCCACTTGATACTAAAAAATATTTTATTAAAAGAATTATTGGCTTACCTGGTGAAACTGTAGAAATAAAAAATGATATCGTCACAATTTGTCAGTCAGATTGCCAAACTGATATTAATAAATTTAGTCTGGTTGAACCATATATTAAATTAGATAAATTAAATCCACCACGACCGAATAATGTGGTTACACTTAGGAATGATGAGTATTTTGTTTTAGGTGATAATCGTCCAGTCAGTTCCGACTCAAGAATTTGGGGGCCAGTTAAAAAAGAATTAATTACTGGCCGACCTTTTTTGCGACTTTTCCCAATAAATAAAATGAGTGTCTTTCCTGGACAGACAAACTAAAAAATAAAATGCCAAAAAAGAAAAATACAAAAGAATCTAAGTTCCTAGACTTAAAAAATATTGATAAAGCGACAGAAGCAGCTGTTTATTATGGTTTTATGCCAATTGAAACACCTAAAATTGAAAAGGAGGACCGCGACCGTGTTAAATCAATGAAGGCAGGTGAAATTATTGATATGATTGGTTCGAATGAAAGAATTAAAAATACTGCCGAAGAAAAAGCAGCATTACTAAGGAGTTATTTTGATTCAAATCTCGCCATGATGTCTCAGCCAATAATGATTACTTATAATGGTTTTATTAATGAAGAAAAAGATAAAAACCCAGGCAAACATAGAAAAATTAGTCTAGAAATCATTGGGTCAACAAAAAGCATATCGGAAGCAATTATCATAAAAACAGCATTAGCGATTTTGGAAGATAATAATTTTAAAAATCTTTATGTGGAAATTAACAGCCTTGGTGACCGAGAATCTTATAGTAAATTTGCTAAAGAGCTGACGTCTTATTTGAAAAAAAATATTAACTCATTACAATCACATTGCCGACAAGCTTTCAAAAAAGATCCTTTTCTGGTCTTAAACTGTAAAAATGAAAAATGCTGTTCTGCAAAAGAAGATGCTCCTAAATTAATTGGTTGTTTATCAGATGAAAGTCGAGAGCATTTTAAATTAGTTTTGGAATATTTAGAAAGTCTAGACATTCCATATAAAATAAATAATTGTCTTATCTCTGATCATAGATATGCTTCGGGTACAGTTTTTGAAATTAAACAAAAATCTGATAGTCAAAGAATCGCTGATAAATCTCTGGCTATCGGTTTTAGAAGCGATGAGGCTTGGAAAAAGCTTGGCTTTAAAAAAGAAGCATCAATCATAAGTATAAAAATAGATTTTAAAAGTGATTTTGAAAAAAGACAATTACCAAAAATTAAAAAAACCTCAGTCTTCTTCATTCAATTGGGTGATGAAGCAAAACATAAAAGTCTAAAAGTGATAGATATTTTAAGACAAGAAAATATCTATATTAATCATTCTCTCGGACGAGACAAATTAATTGGACAGATGGCAATGGCAGAAAAATTAAAAGTCCCGTATATTTTAATAATGGGTAAAAAAGAAGCAATGGAAGATACCATTATGATTCGTGATGTGGCTACACGTTCTCAGGAAACCATTAAAATTGCTGACCTTGCCTTATATCTTAAAAAACTTGTAAAATAAGAGGGACTGTGCTAAATTATACCCCATGATAAATGTAGAAGTTACAAAGACTGGAAATGAAAATAATATCGGAATTATCAAGCGCTTCACTAAA
Source organism: uncultured Candidatus Saccharibacteria bacterium (assembly GCA_964485905.1). Classification (GTDB taxonomy): domain Bacteria; phylum Patescibacteriota; class Minisyncoccia; order Phycocordibacterales; family GWA1-40-21; genus CAIJXO01. The sequence goes on from CAZAJY010000004.1 coordinate 12,024, forward strand.
AAAGTGCAGGGTTCTGGTATTCTGCCAAAAGTTCGATCCAAACGTTATAGTCAAAGAGATCTTTCTCCATATAAGACAAAGAAAAATACTTTAAAAAATCTAAAACGAAAGGCTGAAATTATGGAACTCATTAAAATGGGCAAAATGGCAGACAAGACTATTTTTAATGCCAAAAGATCCTAATTTCGAACAAATAAAGAAAGCTGTTCTCGGAGTAAAATACGAGCTTAGTTTGGTTTTTACGACGGCGACAAAAATACGCCTATTAAATAAAATCTATCGTAATATAAACAAAACAACCGATATTTTAAGTTTTCCATTATCCAAGACTTCGGGTGAGATTTTTATCTGCCGAAGTGAGGCTAAAAAAGAGATGATTAAATTCGCTCGCCCCTATAAGAATTTTATTACCTTCCTTTTTATTCATGGTCTAGTTCATTTGAAAGGTTACGATCATAGTCCGAAGATGGAGAAGATAGAAATCAAATTCCGAAAGAAATTTGGGATTTAACTAGCTTGTAAAAACTTTTTGTTATATAATACTGGTAGTTATGTCTAAAAACATTGCAGTTGGAATAGATATCGGAACCTACCAAATTAAAATTGTGGTAGCAGAAAATGTTCGAGACTCAGATATTGATTCTTTTGAAAACGGAGAGGGTAAAAATTCTTTCAAAATAATTGGTACTGGTTTTGCTGAATCCAAGGGCTTACGCCATGGTTATATTATAAATTCTAGTGATACCATAAAAAGTCTCCGCAGTGCTGTTCTTCAAGCAGAAAAAAGTGCTAATATAAAAATCAAAAGGGCCTTTCTTTCAATTGGTGGAATTGGCGTAAGTAGTGTTGTTACTAGTGGCTCAATTATTATCCCTAGAGCAGATTCTGAAATAACAGAAATTGATATTAAAAATGTCTTATCAGTAGTAGAAAGTGAAATTCCCGCCAATATTTCTCTCAATAGGAAGATAATTCATACCATTCCAATCTCTTATAAAATTGATGGCCGAATGGTTTTGGGACGTCCAATTGGAATGAAAGGGATAAAATTTGAAGCCAAAGTTTTATTTGTCACCTGTTTAGAGCACCATTTAAATGATTTAATAAATATTGTGGAAGATTTGGGAATTGAAGTAATAAATATTATGGCTTCACCGCTGGCTGGTTCAATGGTCATTTTGAATAAAACCCAAAAAATTGCAGGTTGTGTTTTAGCCAATATTGGTTCTGAAACAGTTTCTCTCGTCGTCTTTGAAAATAATATGCCAATCTCATTAGAAGTGTTCCCTCTTGGCGGAACAGATATTACCAATGATATTGCTCTTGGTTTAAAAATTCCGTTAGAAGAAGCAGAAAATATAAAAATAAATAACGATAAAGAAATTATTTATCCAAAGAAAAAATTAGAAGAAATAATTTTGGCTCGCCTCTCAGATATTTTTGATTTAATTGAATCATATTTAAAAAAGTTGGGTCGTAGTGGATTATTGCCGGCAGGAATAATTTTAACTGGTGGAACCTCAGGTGTTTCCACGATTGAAGATTTAGCTCGTGCAACTTTGAAATTACCATCTAAAATCGGTTCTTTAAATTTTTCAACTAATCTAAAAAACTGCCAAATGAAAGATTCTTCTTGGTCTGTTGCTTATGGCCTTTGCCTATGGGGTTTATCAAAAAATGAAGATATCTCCTTTGGTGCCCCAACTGGTACAAATAAGGCTAAAAATAAGATTATTTCTTGGTTCAAACAGTTCTTGCCTTAAACAGTAATTTTTGCTACTATTCAGTTAGGATATTTAATAATTTATTAGTTTTAATTTGCTGAAAAAATCAGCTATATTTTATTATGCCACAGATAAAACCAGAGGTAGAAGCATTTGCTCGAATCAAAGTCATTGGTGTTGGAGGGTCAGGAAAAAATGCCACCAATCACATGATTAACTCAAAAGTTAAAGGTGTAGAATTTATTGCCATAAATACTGATGCTCAAGATTTACATAACTCTTTATCTTCCAAAAAAATTCATATTGGAAAAAACCTAACAAAGGGTCTGGGAACAGGAATGAATCCAGAATTAGGAAAAAGAGCGGCCGAAGAAACTAAAGAAGAAATTCAGGAAGCTCTCAAAGGCGCCGATATGGTTTTTATTGCCTATGGTGCTGGTGGTGGAACGGGTTCAGGTGGTGGTCCAATGATTTCAAAAGTAGCAAAAGAAATGGGAATTCTTACTGTTGCTGTTGTAACTAAACCATTCTTCTTTGAGGGTATTCAAAGAATGAAAATTGCTGAACAAAGTTTAGATGAACTTCATAAAGCTGTTGATGCATTGATTGTAATTCCTAATGATAGATTATTATCAACCATTTCTCGCGAAACAACCGCCAAACAAGCTTTCTCAATGTGTGATGATATTTTAAAACAAGCAGTGGAAGGAATTTCTGATTTAATTACCATGCCAGGAATTATTAACACCGACTTCGCCGACATTAGAGCTGTTATGGAAAATGCTGGTTCGGCATTAATGGGGATTGGAGTTGCTGCTGGTGAAAACCGAGCAATTGAAGCTGCTAAATTAGCGATCAGTTCTCCACTTTTGGAATTATCAATTGCTGGAGCTAAAGGTGTTCTTTTCTCTATTTCAGGGGGTGATGATGTAACGATGTTTGAAATTCAAGACGCTGCTAAACTAATTACCGAATCAATTGATCCAAATGCTAAAGTTATTTTTGGTACAGTTCATGATGAAAGATTAAAAAAGAATGAAATTAAAATAACCGTTATAGCTTCTGGTTTTTCAGATTTATTAAACAAAAAATCTCTTTTCCAAAATATAAATACTAATAGCAAAGAAGAAGAAAAAAAGAGCAAGCTATTTAGTGGTTTTGGGGGTGGTAGTGTAGAAAAGGAGGTAAAAGTAGAAACACAGAGTCAAACACCAGTTGAAGAAAAGAAGGATTCTAAAAATGATTTTGATGATGATAATGATTGGGGTGCAGTACCAGCGTTCTTGAGAAGACAGAAGAAATAAGGTAAGATTATCTAATGACAGAAATATTTGACCTAGTGATAATCGGTGGTGGGCCGGCTGGTATTGCGGCTGGTGTTTATGCTGCTCGAAAAAAAATGAAAACTATTTTAATTACTGAAAATTTCCGTGGCCAAAGTGCAGTAGCTGGTGATATTCAGAATTGGATTGGAGAAATTTCTATTTCTGGCGAAGAACTTCACAAAAAATTAGAGGGGCATTTAAAATCCTATGCTAAAGATATTGAAATTAGAGAAAAAGAAATTGTTACAAAAATAGAAAAAGAGGACAATCTTTTTATTATAATAACTGGAAAAGATACTTATAAAACAAAAACTGTCTTAATCGCGACCGGTAATATCAGAAGAAAATTACAGATGAAAGGTGCGTTAGAATTTGAGGGCAAAGGAATTACCTATTGCGCCACTTGCGATGGCCCAATGTTTGCTGATATGGATGTAGCGGTGATTGGCGGTGGTAATAGCGCTTTTGAATCAGCCTCCCAACTCCTAGCTTATGCAAAAACAGTCACTATTATCCAGAGAAGTGAATTTAGGGCAGAGCCAATTATGATGGAAAAAATTCTTTCTGATCCAAAAGCAAAAGGAATTACTAACGTTGATCTATTAGAGATCAAGGGTGATAAATTTGTTAATACAATTGTATATAAAGACAAAAATACCGATAAAATTATTGAATTACCAGTTCAAGGAATCTTTGTAGAAATTGGAGCTAATCCTTCAGTAGAATTTGTTAAAAATGGTATTGTAAAATTGGATGAAAAGGAACAAATAATTATTGACCCTAAAAATCAAAAAACTAATACTGTCGGAATTTGGTCCGCCGGTGATTGTACTAACGGCCTGTATCGCCAAAATAATATTGCCGTTGGTGATGCCGTCAAAGCTGTGGAGGATATTTATAAATATTTGAAAAATTAAAAAAATAGTGTAAGATGCCCCTATGGGCGGTTAGCTCAGTTGGTAGAGCGCGTCATTGACGTTGACGATGTCAGGGGTTCGAATCCCTTACCGCCCACAGAAAAAACCAATTCAATGCTTGCCCTTCATCTTCCTCTATGGTAAGGTACTTATGGACACAGTACAACAGTACAGCGATAAATTCAACACATAGGGGGAGGTTAGAAATGATCTTGATCATAGATGATGATCCATCGTTTATCCGTCTGCTCGAAATGCATTTCTCAGGTCGCCATCATATACAACCCAGACAATGCTTTAACGTCGCAGAAGCACTGACCCACGTCGATGAATACACGAAGGCAGTCTTCTTCGATCATATGCTCTCCCGTGGTGGGGACGAAGGATATGAACTGCACCGTCATCTGACGGGCCAGGGAATTCTCTTGTTTTCAACTACGACCGATGACGAAATCGGCCAGTGGTACGAGCGATCAGGGGTCATCCACATCGGGAAGGACCCCGAACGGGTGATCCAACAGATCCTCTTGGCGGAAATAGCCCTGCGCCAGGGCTGATCCGAAACCCAAACACAACCCCGGGAGACTTGTTCTCCCGGGGTTGAACTATTTTATCTTTTAATTATAAATAACTTAAATAATAAATTTACCGTTTTTATAAATCACTAATGTTTTCCCATTTGGTAACCATGCAGTAATGGTCCTATCATCCGTGCTCATGATATCAGTATGAACGACAGAATCATTATATCCCATCTTATCCCACTGTGCCTTTGAAACTTTATTAAGATCACCAGGATAAGAGTCCTTATAGGCCCGACCTAGAGCAATATGGGTATTACCATATTTACCACCAACATTTTCATCAAAAAGAGTTTCCGCCATAAATTTAGTAATTTTAGATAATCTAGAATCAGTCAAAGAAAACTCCCCTATCCTATTAGCATTTTTATTAGCGATCATATGTTTTAAAACTTTCTCTCCTTTTTTAGCTATAACTTTTATTACCTTCCCTTTTTTAAACTCTAAATAAATATCTTTTATTAGATTGCCATAGGAATACAATGGTTGATTAAAAGAAATATGGCCTTCTGTATAACGGCAATCGGGAGAAATAAAAACCTCAAAACTAGGAATATTTCTGCCTCCACCCCCCATCCACTGTCTGTTCTTGCCCAGCGCAATTATTAAATCCGTCCCCTTAGACTGAATTCTGACTTTTTCAATCTTTAGAGAATTTAATCTTTTTTTAATTCGTTCAACTTCATCAAAAATCTTTTGCCAAGTTCTTACTGGATTTTTTTCATTTAAATAACAAGCTTTGATTATCTCCTTCCAATAATCTTTTTCACTCAATCCAACTTCATTAGCACCCGCTTTAGTACCGTATAAAGCAATAGTATAAGTAAATCGGCCTTTATTTTCTTTCTCATTTCGCCAATCCATATAGGGTTTAAAAGCTAAAGATTTTTCCATAATCATTTTAGGATCTATACCTTCAAGCTCATGTTTATCTGTATCGGCAATTATCAAAATAGAATGATCAATATCCTCGATTCTCCCCTTCAAATATCTAGCCGGAAAAAATTTTATCTGTTCTTTATTCGCTAATCTATAAAAATCTCTTGATAAATTATCTGGTAAATACTGAATGAGTGGATGTGCACCAGCTTTAAGAACAGCTTTGTAAAGTTCAGCCAAAATTGGCTTAGCACCTTCTGGTATTTGCAATAAAACTACCTCGCCCCTTTTTACCCCCTTACCAGAATTTAAGGCAAAGTTCACTAATAACTTCGAATATTTTTGTAAAATTTTTGAGGATGGATGATACATCTTATTTCTTTGGTTTATCTAATCTATCTAAACCTATTTTCTTAATACCAAAATAAACCACCGCTGCCAAGACAATAAAACTAATTACATCATTCAAAAACTTACCATACATTATTTGCGAACCGAAAAAAGGAAGAAAGGCATCACTTAAGTCACGCGCTCGGCCAAGTAAAACACCGAGAACCGGATTGACCAGATTTTCAATAAAAGATTTAACTAAAGTAGAAACGGCACCGCCTAAAATAAAACCAACGGCAAAACCAATCACTCCCTGAGTCCTAATAAAATCAACAAACTCAGCAAAATAGCTCTTGGCCCCACTGCCAAACTTTATAACGACTTCCTTCCCCGTCTTTCCTAAATTCAATTTTCTATTCTCCTCCTGACGATTAATATCTTCTTGATTTTCCATAATCTTATATCTAAATTATTACTAATAAAGCGGAGAGGGAGGGATTCGAACCCTCGAGGGGCTTTCACCCCTGCATGTTTTCGAAACATGTACATTCGACCACTCTGCCACCTCTCCCTTGACCAATCTGGAAACAATAGCATTTTTTTGCTTTTTTTACAAAAAATGTTATTATCTGAGGACTGCAATCTTCATCAATTTTAAACTTTGATTTTTGCATTTTGATATATTAGGGCCTTATCGTCTATCGTGAAAGTTTGGGATGGGACCCAAATTGCAAGATCGGAGCGCGACGGCGCGAGAGGTGGTCAGAAGCAAAATTAGCAAATTTTGACTTGTGACTAGGACATTGCTATTCGCTGGAATTAAGATAAACTAGAGTTTGAAAATTTAATATTGGCCTTATCGTCTATCGGTTAGGACATTGCCTTTTCAAGGCAAGAAGCCGGGTTCGACTCCCGGTAAGGTCACCGCGAAGAAAAACCTCAACTGCTTGAGGTTTTTTTATTACGCGGTGAAGACGGAAACATATTTTTCTAGCAGGAAAAATAGTTGAGTCCGGGGCTGGAAAATTTTTATTCGACGGAATGAAAATTATTGTGCCTCACGCTATTTCGTATGCGTAGCATTCAATTTACTTTTACTGTTCCTGTAAGGAAAGACTGCCCGGTAGGGTCACAAAATCTCAAAAACTTTTTGTTTATTAGTCTGACCAGTAATTAAACGGATACGAGTAGGAGCGACGTTAAAATGATCGGCTAGGGCTTTAATGACCGCCTCATTAGCCTGGCCTTCAATTGGTAGCTGTTTAACAGATACTTTGTAAATATCGCCAACTTTTTCTACTTTCTCTGTCTTGGCCCGAGTTTTAACTTTAACCGTTATTTTCATCTTTTTATTCTAACATATTTATGATAATCTAATTCCATGATAATTTTAGGTATAGAAACAAGTTGCGACGAAACTGGATTATGTATAATTGAGTCAGAGAACGGCACTATAAAAGTTCTAGGTAATCAATTATATTCTCAGGTCGCTAAACATCAGGAATTTGGCGGTGTTTTACCGAATCTAGCCAAAAGAGAACATGCAAAGAATCTGGTGCCTTTATTTAAGAAATGTTTGGAAGAGGCAGTTCTGACTTCCTCCTTAGTCAAGGGGGAATGTCATTCTGATGACAAGGCGGTTGATCTGGCGAAGTTGAGTGAAATTGAAAAAATCCTCTCCCGCGAGCCCGAACTTTTTGTGGAACTTAAGGAACTACTAGAAACAATTGAGAAACCAAAAATTGACGCCATTGCTGTCACCAATGGTCCTGGACTAGAACCGGCTTTATGGGTCGGTGTCACTTTCGCCAAAGCCTTAAATGCCGCTTGGAATATTCCGATTATTCCAACTAATCATATGGAAGGGCATATTGTCGTCGCCTCTCTTTCCCCCTCATTAGATAAGGAGGGGTTAGGGGCAGTTGAAAAAACCTGGCACCTGGCACCCACCACCCATCCAGCCATTGCTCTTTTAATTTCTGGTGGGCATACGCAATTAGTTTTAATTAAAGATAAATTAGATTATAAAATAATTGGTAATACAAAAGATGATGCCGTCGGTGAAGCTTTTGATAAAGTGGCTCGCATGCTTGGCCTGCCTTATCCGGGAGGTCCGCAAGTATCCAAATATGCAGATACTTGGAAAACAAAAAATATTTCTCTTCAAACTTTTAAATTTCCCCGGCCAATGATTAATTCCAAAGATCTGGACTTTTCTTTTTCTGGTTTAAAAACTTCAGTTCTATATACTATCAAGAAAATCGAAAATCTAACTGAGGAAATGAAACAAGAAATCGCTTTTGAATTTCAGAAAGCTGTCGTTGATGTTTTAATTGCTAAAACAAAGATGGCAATTATGGAGTACGGGGCCCAGACTTTAATTGCTGGAGGTGGGGTTATCGCGAATAAAGATATTCGCGAAGCGCTTAAAAACTTGGCAACAGAATTATCTGTAGAATTTCAATTACCAGAGATTTCAGCCTCCACCGATAATGCTTTAATGATTGCTATTGCTGGTTTTATAAATATATTGGCAAATAAAAAACCTACTATTGATTTTAGGGCAAATGGCAATTTAAGTCTTTAGTTTTTAACCTTTATTTGATAGAATAGAGGACATGAATGATAAATTCTTAAAGCCCTATAATCCACAAGAGACTGAGCCACGAATTTATAAAATGTGGGAAGATAGTGGCTTTTTTAATCCCGATAATTTACCGACCAGACATCAAGAACCTTATACCATAATGATGCCACCACCAAACGTGACGGGTATTTTACATATGGGGCACGCTATGATGCTAACTATTGAGGATATTATAATTCGTTATCAGAGAATGTTGGGGAAAAAGACTCTTTGGCTTCCGGGAACTGATCATGCTGCTATTGCCACACAAAGCAAAGTTGAGAAAGAAATCTCTAAAAAAGAAGGTAAAAATAGATTTGATTTAGGCCGTGAAGAACTTCTTAAAAGAGTGGAACAATTTGCTAAAGATAGTCACGATACAATTACCACTCAAATAAAAACTCTGGGGGCTTCTTGCGATTGGTCAAGGGAAGCTTTTACTTTAGATGAAAAGAGAAATAACGCCGTGCGGACTGTTTTTAAAAAAATGTATGATGATGGCTTGATTTATCGTGGTCACCGTATCGTAAACTGGGATCCCAAAGGTCAAACAACTATTTCTGATGATGAAATTGTTTATATTGAAGAGAAAACTAAATTTTATTATTTAAAATATGGGCCATTTACAATTGCTACCGCTAGGCCAGAAACAAAGTTTGGTGATAAATATGTAGTTATGCATCCACAAGATAAAAGATATTCGGAGTACTCAGATGGACAAAAAATAAACCTAGAATGGATAAACGGCCCTATCACAGCTACAATCATAAAAGATGAAGTGATTGATATGGGTTTTGGAACTGGAGTCATGACTATTACCCCGTGGCATAGCAAAGAAGACTTTGAAATTGCCGGTCGCCATAATTTAGACAAAGAACAAATCATTGATAAATATGGCAGGCTTTTACCAGTAGCTGGTGAATTTGCTGGAATGAAAATTACAGATGCTCGACAAAGAATTATTGAGAAATTACAAACCAAAGGTTTGTTAGAAAAAGAAGAAGATTACATTCATAATATTGCCACAGCCGAACGGACTGGTGGTCATATAGAACCACAAATCATGAATCAATGGTTTGTATCGGTGAATAAAGAATTCTCTTTACCATATTCAGAAATTAATGATATAAAATCAGGTGAAAAAACTACACTCAAAGAAATAATGAAAAAGGCAGTGGATGGTGGTCAAATCAAAATCATTCCAGATTATTTTAATAAGACTTATTTCCATTGGATTGATAATCTATCAGATTGGTGTATTTCAAGACAAATTTGGTATGGACATAGAATACCCGTTTGGTACAAAAATGAAGAAATATATTGTGGAATAGAAGCACCAAAAGGAACTAACTGGGTACAAGACGAAGACACTTTGGATACATGGTTTTCATCAGCAATGTGGACTTTTTCTACGTTAGGCTGGCCAGAAAAAACTAAAGACTTGAAATTATATCACCCAACCGATATGCTAGAAACTGGTTATGAAATAATCTTTTTCTGGGTAGCCAGAATGATTATGATGGCTGGTTACAATCTGGGAACGATTCCATTTAAAAATGTCTATTTCCATGGTACTGTCCGTGATGCTAAAGGCCGTAGAATGTCAAAATCTCTTGGTAATGGTTTAGATCCAATCGAAGTTGCCCAGAAATTTGGTATGGATGCAGGTAGAATTGCCCTAACAATTGGAACAGCCCCTGGAACTGATAGTAAGATTGATGAAAATAAAATCCGTGGTTATAAAAATTTTGCCAATAAGGTTTGGAATATTACCCGTTTTGTTTTAACGGGTATTGAAAATTTCGATTTAGACAAAAAACCAGAATTAAAAGAAAAAGACTCAAAAATTCTAACTGAACTTAAGGCCACGATTAAAGATATCACCGCCGACATGGACAATTATCGATTTTATTTAGCCAGTGAAAAAATCTATCACTATATCTGGCACACTTTTGCTGATATAATTATTGAAGAGAGTAAAGTGGCTTTAAACGGTAATGATAAAATAGCTAAAAAATCTATTCAGTATACTCTTTACCAGATACTAACAACCTGCTTAAAACTACTTCATCCTTTTATGCCCTTTGTCACCGAAGAAATATGGAATCATTTACCTCATCAGAACAAGAAAATACTTATGATAGAAGAATGGCCAGTGTAGTTTTTTAAAAACCAAATGATTAGTGAGACAAATGTATTAATTTTTTCTCTACTTGGTGGTATTGTGCCGGCGCTTTTTTGGTTGTGGTTTTGGATTAGAGAAGATCGTTTAAGACCAGAACCGAAATTAGCCCTGCTTTCATCATTTATCGGTGGAATATTGGTCGTCCTACTAGCTCTTTTGTTAGAATTAATTATCTACTATCTATTAGTGGATGCCAGTACACCAGTCAATTTTAAAAGTCCAGCCATTTTTTGGGTCCCTCTTAAAAACTTTGCTGATAGTCATAATTTAATCAACCTTCAAATAGATTTCTGGAGTCATATTAAAAATTTCTTTAATAATTTAAATTTTCCAGTCTTACAAAATTTAGATGTTAAAAAGGGATTTCTGGTCGTTATAATTGCACCAATTGTTGAAGAGTTATTAAAATTACTTTTTACTTATAATATCTGTTTACGTCGAAAAATAAATGATGAACCAATTGATGCCTCAATATATCTACTTACCGCAGCGCTTGGTTTCGCTGCTGTTGAAACAGCCTTATTTTTAACTGAACCTCTTGCTCATGGTCATATCGTTGACACTTTAATTGCTGGTAATTTCCGCTCTATCGGCCCAATGCTTATTCATCTTATTTCTTCAGCCATGCTTGGAATTTTTATTGGTTTGGCTTTTTATAAAAGTAAAATTAAGAAATTTCTTTATTTAATTATTGGCTTTATTTTAGCGGTATTTTTACATGCTCTATTTAATTTCTTTATTATTTTAAATGATACAACCCACAATATGGCTTATTTCTGGTTTGCCTGTCTCGGAACATGGATCTTAGTGGTTGTCCTTTTAATCTCTTTTGAAAAAGTTAAGAAAGTCGTTCGTTTACCGATTGATAGACTAGGAAAAAAGAAAAGTTTTATGGTATAATAATCATATAATATTATTAACTAATTCTTAAATATATATGCCTAAAAACAAAAGGGGGTTTTGGAAAAAATTAAAAGGACTGATGACCGTTGGAAACAAAAATATAACAGATTTAGAATCTGAAGATACAAATGTGGAAGATGAAATAGAAGATAGTATTTTAGATAATGAGGAAGAGGGTGAATTAGCGGTTGATATGTTCCAAACACCAACAGAAATAATTATCAAAACAATGGTGGCCGGAGTTAAACCAGAAGATTTAGATATAAACATTACAAGGGACATGGTTACTGTACGAGGAAAAAGAATGGAAAGTTATGAATCAGAGGAAAATGACTTTTTTCATAAAGAACTTTACTGGGGTTCTTTCTCGCGAACTATTGTTTTACCAGCTGAAGTTGAAATTGAGGAAGCTGAGGCCTCAGAGAAACATGGTCTATTAACTTTAATCTTACCTAAAATAGATAAAAATAGACAATCGAAATTAAAAGTAAGGACAAATTAATCTTAAATAGAATGACACCGGAAGAAAGAGAATTATTAAAAGAGACTGCCAAATTAACAAAAGAAAATAATAAAATTCTTAGGGGTATTCGTCGAAATGCTAGATTTGCGACCATTATGCGAATAATCTATTGGACAATTATTATTGGTGGTCTTGTCCTTTCATATTATGCTATTCAACCATTCATTGCGCCAATGATAAAGGGTTATAGTGATATTCAAAATAGCCTAGGCACAATCAAAAACACCACTGCCAAAATCCCTTGGTTAAGTAATCAATAGTAGATTTTTTTCTCAAAATAAGGTAATATCCTTTGTAGGCCGAGATAGCTCAGTTGGTAGAGCATTCGCCTGAAGAGCGAGGGGTCCCCAGTTCGAACCTGGGTCTCGGCACCAAAATAAAGCAATTTTTAACTATTTAAAAAATCCCAAAATTGTGGCCAGCTTTTATTTACAACTTGTGGATATAAAATATTAACTTTTCTGTTATTTACTTTCCCCCACATCGCTATGGCCTGAACTATGCGATGATCTTTAGAAATAACACCCCTTCCTTCCTTGGCGTCCTGAAGAGTGTTTTGGACTTCAACAATGCGGTCGCTTTCATGACCCCGAAGAGCTGGCCATAATTTTTCTCCTGCCTCAGCCGTTATGTAGCCAAAATATAGGCAAAACAAAAATCTTCTGCCTGTTTAGGAACAAATTTAACCTCCTCTTTATTCAATATTTTCAGATAAGTCTCCATTTGGGATAAAATAGTCTCATCATAATGAGGTTCCCAGCTTAAATTTCTTTTCCGCTGAGCTTTCCAATGGTCAATAACTTCATAAGTTAATTTTAATTTAAATGGAGCATTCTCAATCCTTTCATTGTCTCCAAGAAGAACGGCCGCACTAGCCCACTGGGAAGTGCCTTGATCTAATTTAAGCAACTTTGTCTGTGTTAAATTAATTATCTTTGGATCATCATTTATATCTCTCTTGGTGAGAGTTCCCTGTGTAATAAATCTCTTATTTAAACCAAGCTTCCGTGAGGCAAACTTCAAAAAACGATATAAGGTGCCAGATTCCCCAACATCAATGATTGTCCTAGATTTCCATTCTTCCGCTACTTTTTTAAGGGCCAACAAATCATCACCTAAATTTTCTTGTTTTGATAGAAAAGTTTGAATATCATTATATCCATTTACAATATCTAAAACTCCCATCCGTATAATCCAAGATTTATCCAGTGGGATATATTTTTTATTTATGTTGATTTTATTATCATCCATATTGTGCCCTCGGGAGGAATCGGACCTCCATTTAAGGTTTAGGAAACCTCCGTCCTATCCGTTGAACGACGAGAGCATATACTATAGTTTAGACTTTATTAAATCTATCACACTCATGATTATTTTGAAATACTTAGCCCCTTTTCGAACTCTAACCCTACACATACCATATTTTAATTTCCCCAATTTTTTCCCATAAAGAACATTTACGCTTCTTATTAATTCCTTTCTAAAATTTAAATGTTTCGCCCAAAAAGCAATCACTTTTTTAGGATTTAAATCTTCATAAATTCTAACTGAAACTAATAAATCTTCGTCTGTGACACCAAGCTTTTTTATACAATTAATAAAAATCCGAATAAGATTTGGATCACTGTTTATAATATTCAATTCAGTTTTATTTCCTTCTCCCCAATATAAACAAGCTAAAACTAATATTTCTCCTTCTAAAGAAATATTTTTAATAAGATGATTAGCCATGACTTTTGATGCTTCCCAATCTCTTTCTGATTTTTTTATGCTTCCAGTTTTTCTTAAATCAAAATCTACCTTTAAACCCTTAATATAATTATATATAGTTGTTTTACCCTGTGGAACTATTTTATAAATACTATCAAGACTAAGACCACTTTTCCGTAGTCTTATTATTTCAGCAATATCCTTTTCGCTTGTTTTTGGTTTACCCATACAAATATCATATCAGAACCTCAATATATAAACAAGGACGAGAAGGAGTTTTTATTTAATTAGAGAATACAAAATTAAATTCCAAGTAGTTTAGAAATTTGCATTTCATCAAAACCAACAGTAATATCGCCTTCAATATCTATAACCGGCACACCCATTTGTCCGCTTTTGTCCACCATTTCCTTTCGTTTATCTAAATTAGTAGCCACATTATATTCCTCATACTTAACTCCCTTCTCGTTAAAGAAATCCTTGGCCATATGGCAAAAATGACAAGTTGGCGTAGAATAAATTAAAACTTTTTTCATATATTTACTGATTAAATTAATATCTGACTATTTTAGCATATCCACTTTTATTTTCAAAATTTAGTGCGGATAGCGGACTCTCTCCTTACAGGAGCAGTACCCGTGCTTGGATTTTCTCTTCGCTTAGGAAAGCTCTATAAAATGCTCAAGCAGGCTCCGATTCCCGCCGGAAGTGCCCCCGGCACTTCCTTATCTCGCACATTAAAATACTAAATATTTTAATGTGCGGATAGCGGGAATCGGACCCGCGCCACATGCTTGGGAAGCACGCGTACTACCACTATACTACATCCGCCTAGCTTCCTATTGTAACCAATTCCAGATTTTTTGCCAGAGGCTAACCGAGGAAGAATTGAGTGGGGGATTTTTATCTTCTCCTTCATCTACAATAATTATTACTTCCTCATCTGGCTTAATTAAACCATATTTCTCGCGAATCTCTTCTTCTAAACCATTAACTGTTTCTAATCTCTCAATCTCTGATGATAATATTTTTTCTCTGGCTTGTAAATTATTATAAACTGTTGCAGTCTTAGCTAAATTATCTTTTGTCATCTCTTGTTTCTGATAAACTCCCCACACGGCTCTGATCAAAAAAGCAATGACAATAAGCAATAGGACCAAAGTAATTCGAGAGTAAAGGAATCTTTTAAGTTTTCTCTTTTCTTGAAATTCCATTATCCCTATAGTATACTACATTACATGTTATTTGATCAAAAACACAAAAAGAAAGTCAACTTAATTTGGGCTATAGTCTGTGTCTTGGTAGCTATCAGTATGATTGCTTTGTATATTCCAATTTTGAGATATTAGTCGTTTCTAATCATCTTCAAAAATACCTCTTGAGGAATATCAACCGAACCACGATCGGCCATTCTTTTCTTACCTTCTTTTTGGCGTTCACGGAGTTTCATCTTTCGAGTAATATCCCCACCATACATATGCGCGGTAACGTTTTTCTTCATCCCAGACAAACTACGAGAAGAAATAATACGACCCATGGCCTTACCTTGAATTTTAAATGAAAACATCTGGCGGGGTAAAATTTTATGAAGCTTTTCTACGGCATCTTCAGCTTCTATCTCTACCCTCCGTCTAGATACCACACGGGAAAAAGCTGGCACAATATCATCAGCAACCAAAACATCTAATCGCACAACGTCAGCCTCTTTCATCTCCCCCACTTCATAGGAAATGGAAGCGTAACCAGAAGTTAAACTTTTTAATTCATTAAAATAATTCCGCATCAATTCTCGCAATGGCATAGTCAAATTAACTGAAGTTCTGGTATCACCAAAAACTTCTGAATCCCCCACTACCGCTTCATGGTCATAAAGACTTTGCATTATCTCTCCTAAATATTGAGCAGGCGTAATTATTTTTACTTTTACCCAAGGCTCAAAAACTTTTTCTACTAAACCGTCCTCTGGAAAAAGTGATGGTGAATAAATCATTTCTTCTTTTCCTGCCAGTCTAGGCTGGTTATTTTTGTAAATAACTTTATAGGTAATACTAGGATTAGTCACTACTAAATTTAAATTAAATTCTCGCTTCAACCTTTCCATAATAATTTCCAGATGAAGCATACCCAAGAAACCACAACGAAAACCGCGGCCTAATGTGCCAGAAGCCTCTTCTTCATAGGCAAAAGATGAATCAGATAAACGCAATCGGCCCAAGGCCTGTCGCAGAAAATCAAAATCATCGGCACTCTCGGGATAGACTGAAGCCCAAACCACCGGATTCGGTGACATATAACCATGTAAGGGGGGATGATTATCACGTAAAGAAGAAACCGTATCTCCCACAGAAGCAATACCGGGAACTTTTATACCAGTCACAATATAACCAATTTCACCGGAAGATATTTTTTCGGTTGGTATTTCACCAGGCGAAAAAATTCCTACCTCCAAAGCTGAAAACTTTTCATTGGCTACTTTAAAAATTAATGGGGTATTTTTATTCACTTCACCATTTAAAACCCTAATATAGACAATGACACCGCGATGATTGGAATATTGAAAATCAAAAACTAATGAACGAAAAGTAGAATCTCCCACAATTTCATCTTTTGGTGCTGGCACACGCTTTATAACTTCAGCCAAAAGGCCCGCTACTCCTTCACCAGTTCGTCCAGATACTTCTAAAATCTCATCAGGATCTACTCCTAATAAAGAAATGATCTCCATCTTTACATCATCTATCCTAGCTAAAGGTGAATCTATTTTGCTGATAACAGGAATGATTTTAAGCCCTAATTCACGCGCCATATTCAATGTGGTAAGTGTTTGTGCCTGAACACCCTGAGTCGCGTCTACAAGCAAAATTGAGCCTTCCACGGCCTTTAGGGCCCTAGAAACCTCGTAGGAGAAGTCTATATGCCCAGGTGTATCAATCAAATTAAGGATATAATCCTGCCCATCAAGATTATACTTCATTCGTACCGGTTGCATTTTTATCGTGATTCCGCGCTCTCTTTCCAGCTCCATTGAGTCTAAAACCTGCTCCATCATTTTTCGCTTTTCAATTGTATGCGTCAATTCCAACATCCGGTCAGCCAAAGTAGACTTCCCGTGATCAATATGAGCAATAATACTAAAATTTCTGATATGCTTTAAATCCATAAGAGCTTGATATTAGCAAAATTTAACTAAAAAAACCACCAAAAAACTAAATCTCAGTAACATCAGCTGGTAATGGTTTGGCTTTCCAAATTTTATGATGCAGGGTGGTCCAGATTTCTTCTAGTTCTCGATTTTTTAATAATTTAAGAATAATAATCCCCACCGCAATACCCACAAGACCAGACAGCAACCCCTGCATAAAGATACCAAAAACCTTATCTAAATTAAATAAATTATCAAAAATATTAAGGCTGAGGTAGGCAACCAAACCCATAATCACCGACGCCGAAAAACTATGAAAAAGTGTTCCACGTAAAGATCTAGTAAAACCAACAAATCCACGACCAAAATAAATCCACAATAAAAGACAATTAATAAATACTGCAAGACTATAACCTAAGGGCAACATTAAAACATTTGTGCCATCAATATCACTAACTCTGAAAAGCGCTTCAATAAAATATTGAAAAACTAAACTTAGAGAAAAAAGTTTAACCAAAGAATAAGAAAAAATAATAACTAAGACTCCAGAAATACTACCAATAATCAGTGGCTTCTTAGTATTTCCCATAGCATAAAAACCTCGAACCAAAAGCAAAATCAAACCTTGGGCCAAAGCAGAAAATGCAAACATGGCCAAAGCGGCAGCGGTTAAACGAGTGTTAGACCAACTAAATTCTCCAGCGCCTAAAATTGTTCGGACAATTTGCGCCCGCAAAACAACAAATAAAACAGAGATCGGAATAGACCAAAAAACAATATGCCGAGCAGAAGTGATAATCTCTGCTAAAAATTTTTCTCGATGGCCCTCGGTAAAAAACTTAGCCAGGGTCGGAAAAGCTGCAATTGAATAACTGACACCAACAATAGCTAGAGGTACAGATTGTAAATTGATGGAAAAATTAAAAATTGCGACTGATCCCTCCTTCATAAAAGTTGCCATAGCAATTAAAAAAATAGTTGTAATTTGAGTAATTCCTAGGGTAAAAGTCCTAGGAATAGAAATCAACATAACTTTTTTAATACCCGCCCAATCAAAATTAAGTTTAAAGACTGGAAAAATCCCCTGTTTAAAAACAAAAGGAATTTGAATTAACATATGAAGCAAAGCGCCTAAAATTACTCCTAAAACTAAACCCTTAAGACCAAAAAGTGGATATAAGAAAATGATACCTAAAATAATTCCTAAATTATATGCTAAAGGGCTGAGAGAATAAATAATAAAACGTTTATAGACCTGAGTAATGCTACCAAAAAAATTAGATAGTCCCAATAGAATCGGTGATAAAAGAAGAATTCTCGTCAAAGTAATAAGCTGTGGAAAATCATCTGGAGCAAAACCACGAAAAATTAATGGAATCAAATAAGGAACTAAGAGGAAAGCAAAAAAACTTACAAATAAAATAAGAAGAAAGAAGAAAGAAAAAACATTATTAATAAATCTTTTCCCTTCCTCTAAACTAACATTCATTTTTTCAATAATAAAAGGTACCAAAACAGAAATAGCTACTAGAGAAGCAACTGTTACAAAAATAAAATCTGGAATTCGAAAGGCTGAATAATAAAGGTCTAAATCATGACCGGCGCCAAAAGTGCCAGCTAATAATCGATCACGCACCAGAGCCAGCAATTGCGACATAATAGCAAAAAAACCAAGTAAATAAGCGGCCTCATGAAGACCGTTTATTTCTTTATTAAACAAATTAAAAATCCTCTTAACCATTTAATCGATATTATACAGGAAATTTAAAAATTTCCAAAGCAAAATCGCCCCTTCGGGGAGCGATTTTGCATAATGCCTTCGTATCTATAAGCCGAATTCTGTCTTCCCGACTTTACATCGGAATGACTGATCATTTATCTGGGCCTAATATTACTATTAAGCTCAAGCGGCACAAAGGACTTTCGTCCAGTACGACCTTGCACGGGGGTAAGGATTTAGTCGTTGCATTCCAACATTACTGCTGGATTCACCCATTGCTTGCGCTCGGGGTGCTCTTGGCTTTCGCCTTAAGCGTCACTGTGGTCACCTCTTAGCTTACGCTAGACGGGCATTACCCACTACCTTTCTCCCCAATTTACATCGGGGCCGTGTTCGGACTTTCCTCTCCAATTTTTATATCAGAGCAATCAGTCAATACGGAGACAAAAAAAGTATAACACGGAAACAAAACAAAGGCTAGGCTTTGTGAATACCCAAGGCCGAGCCTTTGTTTCTATACCACCTCACAAGTTCCACCAGCGCAGGCTAATTCTTTCTTCACTTCCGTTTCATCCACCTTCTCATAAGTAATAATTTTAGAGAAATCAATATTTCTAGTTTTTTCTACTAATTCATTATATTTCTTTTCATCAATTTCTTCGTATGGTGCCAATTGATACACATGATCATTTCTTGGTAAGAATGACAAGCCACCGATAATATCCCAATTTTTATAAACCCAATCAGCTACATCAATCCATTCATTCTCCCCCACCGAAATTGTTACTGATGGATTATGCTCGGTATAATTTACTTTTACCATTTTCCAAAATTCTAATTGCTCAACAGCAGTTAAATCATCTTTATAAACTGAGTTCTTTGAAGCTTTAATAGGAAATTCTAAAACATAAGTCGTCGCATTATCTTTAGATTGTCCAACTTCAGGAAAATAAGGAACACCCTGATCTTTTAACATTTTAAAAAGTGAATCAGTTGCTGAAATTCTTACTCGACGAATATAATAGGGTGCGTGTCGCGTATGCATACCTGAAGCACAGTCAACAGTTTGAGAAACAGTGCCTGATGGTTTAACACAGGTTGCACAAGTCGCAGCACTAATACCAAATCTCTTTGCATAAACTTCATTGGCTTTCACTACTTCTTTTCTTAACTTCTTTAGGGTTTCAGGATTTCTAACGGCTGGACAATCCCATTGACCAGTAATAGAAACACCAATCAATCTTTCTTTTTCACAATTTTCTTTCCACTCTTTTGATAAATAACCAAAATTAGTTAGAGTCGCCTGATAAGTACCAAGGATCGTCGCTAGTTTAACTTTTCGTAAAAGAGTTTTTTCGGTATCAGCATGTCGAGCCACCACCTCAGACAAATTACAAAACTGCTTAGACTGTAAAATAATTTCTCCACAAGGATTAGTGCCTAAATCACCCAGATATCCCTTTAGAGCCTTAACTCTTCTTGCTGGCAAAGTCTTCGCTAAAGAACCGCGGTTAAAAATACCCCTTTCGCCTGAACCACTTTTCATTAATGCGATCCATTCATCCATAAACTCCGCACTGCTAGGTTTTTGCATATAAACAGCTGAATTATTGGCAATACTTCTTTGAGGATCGGTCAAATAAAATTGACCCTTTTTGGCATCGCGCATCATTTCATCATCAAAATCAGATAGAGAAATCAAGGCGCTACGGCGCACCCCGCCCGATACCACACAATCACCAATTGAACAGATAATATCGTGAGCATCAATATTAGATAATCGTCGTCCTTGTTTTTTAAATACTTTTTCTCGTACTAATTTCATCAATCGTATTAAAGGATCGGGACCAGAAGCCTTCCCCCCCATAATTTTAAGCCTGGCACCGGCTGGACGAATTTGAGAAAAATCAAACTCTACATCATTACCATCAAACCAAGTTTTCATTCCGTAAACTAACGCGTCAGCCCAACCCTCTTTTGTATCTGGAACAATAAAATCTGGTAATTTTTTACCGCTTTGCATTTTAATTTGCGGCAAAGCCTGAATATTTTTACTTTCAACAGAAAAACCAACACCAGTTCCACACATTGAAATATACATAATCTCACCAAAATCTTGTAGACATGATGGCGCAATAAAAGAACAATTATAAGCACACACATTTGTTTTTTCTACTGCTGGACCAGCAAATTGAAATAGTCTCATTGACGGCATTACTTCCTGATTTAAAATTGCTTCCCGAATTTCTTCAATTTCTTTTGATTTTAATTTACTACCTAGATTTTTTTTCATCAACTCAATATAACGATCTACAGTTTCAATCCAAGTTTCGCGACGACCCTCTTCATCAATCCAACGAGAATAAGATCTATAATAAACTAATTCACCCAAAGAATTTTTAAAATATTTTTTGCTTTTTGTTGCTAACTCTCTAACTTTTGGTGGAACTGTGATTCCCTGTTGCCTTAACCTTGCTCTTTCTTGACGATACAAAATATATTCCTTTGCTGTCTTTACATATTCACTTAAAATCAATTCTTTTTCTACAGAATCTTGAACACCTTCCACGGTTGGCATGAAATTTGGATATTTTTTAGTAATCCTAACCAAATCTGCAAATACTTTTGTCGCAACTAATTCAGCTTCTTCCAAAGATCCTTCACCAGTCACCAACATCCCTTTATGAATAGCACTAACAATTTTCATTAGATCAAAAGGCACAATAGAACCATCTCTTTTTTGAATACTTTTTACTAACTTTACTTCTTTCTTACCTCCCACTGTGTTTTTGACCATAATTTTTTTCTTATCAATTAATTTTCTCTAATAAATTTTTCTATCAATCAATTTTACACTAATTTTTCAAACAAAAGAATAGAAAAAGACAAAAAAATACCAGTGAAGACTAAAAATCAATGGCTGTAAAGTCAGTCGGAAAAATTTACTTATAAGACAAGACAAAAAGGGTGCTAAATTTTAAAAAAATTTATTTATTAAGAAAGACTGCCTGGTCGCCAACCTCTAAATCATAATTTTGGGCCTCTAAAGCATTTATTTCTAAAACATATTGCGATTTTATATCATTACCGAAAATCTTGGGAAAAGTATTTGCTTGTAAATTTGATTCAATCAAGACAATACGCCAATTATTATCAAAAAATACAATATCAATTGGGATTAACATATCTTTCATCCAAAAAGATTGATAAGCCATCTTATCAAATACAAAAAGCATTCCGCCTTGATTATAAAGAACTTTTCGATTAGATAAACCATTTGTTCGAGTTTGATCATTGTCAGCAATTTCCACATCCCAAGAATTTTTACCAATTATAATTTTCCCATTTGTACCAGAGACTAATTCAGAGAAAATATTTTCTGATAAATCTCCCGTCTGATTATTTAATATACCTAACTGATTAGCAGTATCGCCTATTTCTGGATAATTAGAAAAAAAATTAGAAAAATTTTGTGGAGCTAAGCCAGCCCAAAAAATCAAAGCAGAAAAAATAAAAAGTAGAATTATTACGATAATTGATAAAATTTGTTTCATATTTATTTTCTAATTTTTTTAAGCTAAATATTTCTTTCTATCTTGATCATTAAATTTTTCAATAGCATATCTCAAAGTTGTCCTAGGCATCTTCTGATAAAATTTATTTAAAAAATTTATTTCTACTTCTAAATTTTTCTTACCAACTTCTCGTAACATCCAACCAATAGCTTTTTGAATTAAATCTTCTCGATCAGAAATTAAAATCTTTGCAATCTTTAAAGAATCAAAAAATTTATTTTGTCTTATGAAAGCGAAAGTACTTAGAACCACTACCCGTCGTGACCAAAGATTTTTAGACCTAACTAAATCATATAATATATCTTTATTCTTATCAAGCAAATAATCTCCCAGAATTTTCGGTGCACTCATATCTACCAAATCCCAATTATTTACTCTCCCCCGCCTAACATTCTGTAAATAGAAATCGTCTAATCTTTTCTTTAAATGACCATCTTTTATTTTCTTCGCTTTCTCATACTGATCAACTAAGATTCTCAGAGCACAAGTTCTTTCATCGTGAATCTTACTGTCTAACAATTTCCCCAGACTCACCAAATCAAGATTTGAGTATTTCTTAGCTACTACTTTTATTTGATTTGAAGTTAGGCCTAAAAACACATCTCCCTCACCATATTCTCCCTTGCCAGTCTTGAAATACCGCGCCGAAAATTTGGCTTTTCGCGGATTAGATACTTTATTTAAGTCTTGAATCAGATTTTGTAACATTTCTACTATTATAGCACCACTCTTGAGTTAAAAGCACTTAATATAGTTCTAAATCCAAGAATTACAAGAACTAGAGCGAGAATTTTAAATGTAGCACCTACTAAATCATTTTTCTGTAAAAGTGGACGAAATTTATAAAAGACAAAAGCTAGGGCAATTGTAATGATTAACCAAGCCAACTCAAAAATAATTAAAAAGATAAACTTACCACCAATTAGAGTCTGATCCAGAATTAGAGCTTTTGGAATGCCCACAGTAATCCAGAAAATCCAGTAACCACTATTTAATGCAGTTAAAACTATTACTTGCCAAAAAGAAAGGAATTTTTTATCCTCAGTGTTTATTTTGGTAATATTCCAAACTCTAGATGCTAACCAAAACAAAACCACACCTCCACAAATAGAAATAACCTGAATAATCAACTTTGATAATCCAAGTTGATATAAAATAAGTAAGGCCAGAAGAGCCCCAACAGTTTCGGCAATGAGAGCCCAGAGGATGATTCTTAGACCTCGTCTAAAGTTTGAGTTAAGAATTTCCGTAAACGTTCCCGTTAAAATAGGACCAGGAATTGCTCCGCCCACTAGACCTAATAGAAATGCTTCAACTAATGATGCCATAATTTTAATCTTTTAATGAAATTACCTGAATACCCTTACTTTTTCTTAGATAGTAGAATCCAACAAGACAGATAATCATCAAAAACAGAACGGCCCCTCGATACTGTATATTCTCACCAAAATTTCTGAGTAAGAAAAAGATTACTAACCAAAGAAGTGGGCCAACAATTGAGGCCGCCCTTTCAAAAACTGTGTAAATGCTAAAAAATTCTGCCTGCTCTTCTTTAGGAGAAATTTCTGAGTATATTGCTCTGGCTAGTGAAAAGACTAAGCCATAAGAAATACCACTAAGAGCAATAGTGATGAAAACAAAAATTGGGACATTAGGTATAAGAGCAAAAAGACCAAAACATAAGGCATAAAGAATAGCAGAGAAACCCAAAGCCTTTTCCTTGTCCTTCATTTTTTGAGCAAATTTACTAGCAACAAATCCACCGATTATTCCAAAGAGTAAGCCAGTGATTCCAACATAAGTTACAAGCTTATCGGAAAAATCAAATACATTTTTTACAAACAGTGTCAGATAGACTTGAAAAGTAAGAATAGCGTCAGACAAAAGAGCGTAACCAATGATGAATAGGAGTATTCTCTTCGTCGAAAATATTTTCTTAAGAAAGTCACGGTAGGAAAAGGCGATTTTTACAGAAAAATCTGTCATATCTTTTTGACGGAGAAAAGGGATGGAAATTAAAGCAAAAAGAATTCCTCCTAAAAACAATGCTAAAGGTTTGCCACTTAGACCAACAAGCACTAATGAGCTTCCTACTATTGGGCCAATAATACTTAAAGAGACAACATTTCCAAACTGCCCTAATCCCAATCCAACACCTGACACTTTGGTATTATTTTCAGAGCTAGTCATCCCCCTTAGCATCGCAGAATAAAAAGTGAAGGAACCCTGAAAACAGACCATAAATAATACATAAAGAAACGACAGGACTAGAAGCATTGTTATACTTAGGGTGGAAATTTGCTGTATCAAAAATGCGATTATAAATAATGACACCACCATTAGCACGGACATTATTTTAATAATATAAATTTTCTTCCCAGTTTTATCTGACCAGGTGCCTAAATAAGGTAAAAGAAATAATAATATACCAGTCGCCACTGAGGCTGATACCCCGATCCAAACATTACTAGCCCCTCTTTCGGCTAACATAAGTGGATAATAAAAGATTAAGACTGAAGAGGCAAAAGAATTAGCAAAATCATATGAGTACCAAAGTTTTATTGATTTCATTTAGTAAATATAGCATTTTCTTACAAATTTATAAAGATTTTTTTGCCTAACAAAAAACTCCCCGAAGGAAGTTCTTTGTTAGAGTAGCCAGTTACTTGCTGGGCAACAGTTATCAATCCGTAAACCCATTTTTCACCTCCCGAAGGCTCTTGGTAGACCCGTAAGCCAGTTATCGCTTTTCACCGCTCCCTCTGTCCTTGCGGACAAATCCACCGCACAATGGCGGATGACGAGTCTTAATTCACGATGACCGTCTCCAATCAAAAGACTGAAGAATACCAACTCTCGCTACCCTGTGATTATTGTAGCAGATTTTAATTGTAAAATCACTTTTACAAAATTGAACTTGAAGCACTCGGGTCGCACCACCTACTTAGGTAAGTGAGTCGACTCCGATACTTTGTTCTTACTGCGGAGAGAAAGGGATTCGAACCCTTGGTAGGTTGCCCCACACAGACTTTCCAGGTCTGCCGATTAAACCACTCTCGCATCTCTCCATTTTTTATAAACAGACCTTATCCGGCTATTAGAAGTACCGATGATTTTTAAATATTTAGCAATAAAATCTTCTTGATAAACACAAACTTCGGTACCTCTACCAGTAATATATGCTTTAATTCCAAATTTTTCAAGTGTCGTTATTACATACAAAATCAATTCCGAAGAAAGACTTGAAAAAGAAAGACCAATATTATTATATTGTTTTCCACAAACCGTGTGTCTGTGCATATAAATACAACCATCTGTATCTATTAGACCCCTAAGACAAAACTTTTGATAAGATGTCTTTTTAAAAATCCAATTAGGAAATTTTATTCCATTTTTAATTTTATTTCCACGTGGCAGACCTTGTGACACAAGAAAATTTACAATGGAAGTACCAGCAAGAGAAATTACTAAAGCTTTATTTCCTTTTCTTCTGCGCACAGATGGTAATACACCAAAAAGTTCTTGGCATAAATTCGTTACATATCTAGCATATTGAGCATCCTTCACTGCATTTAATGTAATAGTAGCCTGCCATAAATTATTAATACCCCCATCACCCATCATAATTCCCAAAAATTCTGCTAATTCTTTTGATTGTTTTGGTAAAAAAACTTCTTTACGGTGACTTTTCTTAGGATATTTTAAATGTGAGAGATCTGACATAATATTCATTATATCATGATCTAGTACATAATACTAATTATACACTAGACCAGTCTATTTTAAATCTTATTTCCAAGCAAAGCTTTCACTCTCTCTTCCACCGGTGGATGAGTGCTAAGGAGACCAGAAATTTTTTTACCCGAAAATGGACTAGAAATAAAAAGATGTGCTGTGGCTTGATTAGGATTGGACATAGAAATATTTGCTCCAGAAATTTTTTGCAAAGCTGAAGCAAGGCCTTCGGGATAACGAGTTAATAAAACACCAGAAGCATCAGCCAAAAATTCTCGCTTGCGAGAAATCGCCAACTGAATTAACTTAGCAAAGATTGGTGAAATAATAACTAAAATAATACCCGCCAACATTAAAATACCCCCTCCCCGATTATTATCATTACTTCCCCGTCTCATTCCTCCACGCATAAAAATATTTGCCAAAATAGAAACAAAGCCGACTAAAACTACAATCACGGTTGATAATAAAATATCTCTATTTCCAATATGAGAAAGTTCATGGGCAATTACTCCTTCTAATTCTATTTTATTTAAAATTTGCAAAAGACCGGTGGTCACAACAACAACAGCGTGATCTTTATTTCGTCCCGTCGCAAAAGCATTCGGCGCTAACTCATTCATTATATATACTTTTGGCATCGGCAAACCGGCAGTGATAGAAAGATTTTCTACTATATGATAAAGATCAGTATATTCATCATGCTTGGCTTCTTTGGCGCCCGACATAGCTAAAACAATTTTATCAGAATACCAATAACTCAAAATATTCATCAAAACACTGAAAATTACAGCGAAATATAAAATCCCCGGGTTAGCATAATAATAAGAAATGAAATAACCCAAAGCAATTATAATCACCAAAAACGTGGTCATCAAAAACCAAGTCTTTCTGACATTTTTATCCTGTTGCGTGTAAATAGTTGCCATTACTTTTTCAAAATTTTATCAACCATTTCTATCTCCTCCCAAATTCCATCAATCAAATCGTAATTTTTAGCTTCACTAAGACTCACCCATTTATACTCCACACTATCTTCATCTAATTTTATTTCTCCCGAAACATAATTAGCATAATAACTTAAGACAATACACGGCACACCCTCATCTGAAATAAAGGTAAGGTCCAAAAGATATTGCGGTTTATCAATTTCTACATTCACTTCCTCCTTCACCTCTCGTCGCAAAGTTTTTTCAATAGTATAATACCATTGCCCAGCTTTAGTACTTGGTTTATCATTTATATAATCGTCAGTTTCCAAACCTCCACCCGGTACAGTCCATTTATTGGGAAATCTTTTTTTATTTGGTGCTCGTTTGGTAATCAAATATTTACCATCTTTATAAATAATGGCCGTCACTGCAACTCTGTGCATTTCCTGATTTTTGATTTCCATAGTAGTTTTTTCTTCCCCTTTCCCCTCCTTTTCTAAGGAGGGGTGCCGAGTCGGCGAGAGGCGGGGTGGTTTAGAACTTCACTTCTACTGGTTGTTTGGCGGCTTCTTCTTCAAGAGTAAAGAGTTCCATTTTAGCAAAATGGAAACGATCAGCTACAAGGTTTCCAGGAAAAGCTTCAATAGCGATATTTAAATCACGAACATTTCCATTATAGAATCGTCGAGAAGCTTGAATTTTATTCTCGGTATCTGATAATTCAGTTTGTAAACTAAGAAAATTCTGATTAGCCTTTAATTCTGGGTAAGCCTCAGCCACAGCAAAAACTGACTTTAAAGCTCCGGTTAACATATTCTCCGCCTTACCTTTATCAGCGACATTACCAGCCCCCATGGCCGTTGCTCGAGCTTGAGTCACTTTCTCAAATACCCCACTCTCATGAGTAGCATAACCCTTAACAGTATTAACTAAGTTAGGAATTAAATCATAACGACGTTTAAGCTGCACATCAATGTCAGACCAGGCTTCTTTAGCTCGATTTATCAGAGAAACGAAACGATTATAAGCAACAATGACCCAAAGGACCAAAAGGACAACAACTGCAATTAAAACATAAATAATTGACATAAAATTTTAAATTAATTATTAAACCTAATTCCGACTGACAATCAGTATAGCATATTTGCAATTAAAAAGCAGTAGTGCTATACTGTCTGGAAATGACCAGTTTAGTGCCCATATTGCCTTATATTCAGATTATTTTATCCGTCTTATTGGTGGTGGCAATTTTAATTCAAAAATCAGAGGCTGGTGTCGGTGGCTCTTTTGGTGGTAATGATAATTTCAATGCTGGTTTTCATACTCGACGTGGTTTTGAACAAAAATTATTTTACTTCACTATTGCTTTAACGATTCTTTTTGTTGTTTCCTCTATTTTGGTTATTGTGCTAAAATAAAAAATAAGTGAAAGAGGGTTCTCTTTTTAGTTTATGTTAAATATTAAAAATATCTATAGGACAAAATTAGATTATCTAGAAAAAATAATTAGTTCTTTTTGCTTAACTGAAAAAACGATTTTAATTATATTGTCTATAATTTTTATCATTTCTAGTCTTTCTTTATTTGAAAAAGTTAATAATCATTTTACAAGTGAGGTTCCTGCTCATGGAGGTTCTTTAAGCGAAGGTTTAATAGGCTCGCCACGGTTCATTAATCCCCTGTTAGAATTATCAGACGCCGATCGAGACTTAACTTATTTAGTTTATTCAGGTTTAATGCGGGCTACTGCTAGTGGAGATTTAATAAATGATTTAGCAGAAAGTTATAATATTTCAACCGATGGTCTAACTTATAGTTTTAAAATAAAAGATAATGTTTATTTTCATGATGGACAAAAAATAACCACTGATGATATAGAATATACAATTAAAATGGTTCAGAATATAAATCTTCGAAGCCCCAAAAGAAGTAACTGGGTTGGTGTAGAAATGGAAAAAATTAGTGAAACAGAAATTATCTTTAAATTAAAACAACCATACTCACCATTTCTAGAAAATACTACCCTTGGTATCTTACCAAAACATATTTGGAATAATGCTACTGTTGATGAATTTTCTTTTAGTTCTTTCAATATTGAAGCTGTTGGTTCCGGACCATATAAAATAGTAGAGGTAAAAAGAAATAATTCTGGCATACCAACTTATTATAATTTACAAGCCTTTGACAAATATGCTCTAGGTGAACCTTTTATAACGAATTTAAAATTTAACTTTTATCAAAATGAAGAGTCTCTTTTTAATGCTTATTTAGCTCATAATATAGACGGTACTAGTTCATTGACTTCACAAAACTTAGATTTATTAAAAGACAAAAATGGAATAAACGCTGAAAAAATCTCACTGCCTAGAGTTTTTGGAGTATTTTTTAATCAAAATCAAGCAAAGATATTTCTTAATAAAGAAGTTCGCCAGGCCTTAAATATGACCGTAGATAAAAACCGAATTGTCACAGATGTACTAAACGGTTATGGTCAGACGATAGATGGGCCGCTACCAAATGGAATTATCTCCGACATAAAAGAAGAAGAAAACTATGATCGAGAACAAGCGATCATTCAAGCAAAAGAAATTTTGACGGAAGCCGGTTGGAAATTTAATGAGACCGACAATATTTGGGAAAAAAAGACTAAAACTGAAACTCAAAAATTAGCTTTCTCTATTTCTACTTCAAATACCAGCGACTTAAAACGAGTAGCGGAAATCTTAAAAGAAGATTGGGCTCTTTTAGGTGCTCAAGTAGAAATTCTTACTTTTGAACCAAGTGATTTAAATCAAACCGTTATCAGTCAAAGAAAATATGATGCTTTACTTTTTGGCGAAATCATTAATCGAAGCTTAGATCTTTTTGCTTTTTGGCACTCATCACAAAGAAATACTGGCTATAATGTCGCTATTTATACTAATAGTAAGGCCGATAAACTATTAGAAGATGCCCGACAGATATCTGATAAGGAAGAGAGACTTAAAAAATATGCTCTTTTTGAAGCAGAAATAGAAAATGATATTCCAGCTATTTTTATTTATTCACCCGAATTTATTTATATTTTACCAAATAAGATTCTTGGTTTTAAATCTGGTTTGATTAATAATCGTTCTGAACGATTTGAAGAAATATATAATTGGTATATTGAAACCGATAAAATTTGGAACTTTTTAATAAAATAATATGATCACAAACAATAATAACGAGAGAAGACGTTCCGCCCCCTTTCATGCAGATAGTTCTATTTTGAGAAATATCTCTAAAAATAATACACCTAATCATAGTGGAAATTTATCTTCCATGCCTGGCTTGCAACATAATGCAAAAAGACAATTAAAAAATACTCGCCGGCCAGCGCCACCCAAAAGACATGGGTCAGCTGTTCATAAGAAATTTGAAGATATTGTTCCCGCTCTTAAAGAAAATACTGTTCGAATTATTCTCTTGGGTGGAGTAGAAGAGGTGGGAAAAAATATGATGGCAATTGAATATAAAAACGATATTATTGTTGTTGATGCTGGTATGCAATTTAAAACTGAAGAAACACCCGGTATCGATTATATCCTACCCAATACTAAATATTTGGAGGAAAGGAAGGGAAAAATAAGGGCTTTGGTTATTACACATGGCCACCTAGATCATATTGGTGGTATTCCCTATTTAATAGAAAAACTTGGTAATCCACCTATCTATACGAGAGAATTTGGTGCTTTATTAATTAAAAAAAGACAAACAGAGTTTCCACATTTACCAGAACTAAATATAAAAATCGTCGGTAAAGATGATGGTTTCTTACCACTAACACCAGAGCTAAAGGTAAAGTTTTTTGGTTTGACTCACTCAATCCCCGATTCTACTGGAATAATTATTCAAACACCTTTTGGTGATATCGTTAATACTGGTGATGTGCGCGTAGAAAATGAAAATGGTGTTGTAGCCGAAAAAGAATTTGAACAATATAAATTTTTCAAGGATCGTAAAGTCCTCTTATTGACGATGGATTCTACTGGTATTGAGAAACCTGGCTGGACTATATCAGAAAATCAAGTAATAAAAACTATTGATAAAATCGTTGGTGAAGTTACTGGCCGAATAATTATTGCCACCTTTGCTTCTCAAGTAGAACGAATTATTGCCTTTATTAATATGGCTAAAAAATATGGGAAAAAACTGGTAATTGAAGGGCGAAGTATGAAAAATAATGTAGAAGTTATTAAATTCCTTAAACTAGCTGATGCTGAACATATTATTTCCGTAGAAGATATTGCTGATTATCCACCACATAAATTAATGTTCTTAGCCACTGGTGCTCAGGGTGAAGAATTTGCGGCTCTAATGCGTATGGCTAATAATAATCATAAACAAATAAAATTAAACAAGACTGATACTATTATTCTTTCATCCTCCGTTATTCCTGGTAATGAAAGGGCAATTACTGGCTTAAAAGATAATCTCTACCGACATGATTCAAAGATTATTACTTATTATGATACCGACGTTCATGCTGGTGGACATGGAAAAAGAGAAGAATTAGCTTGGATTCAAAAACAAATTCCTTATAAATTCTTTATGCCGGTTCATGGTCATCACTTTATGTTAAAAATGAATGCCGAATTATCGGCCTCATTGGGTACACCGAGAGAGAATATTATTGTGCCAGATAATGGTAATATCATTGAAATAATTAATGGGGAAAAAATTCATATCTTAAAAGAAAAAGCCCCTGCTGGTTTAGTTATGGTGGATGGTTTTTCTATTGGTGATGTTCAAGAGGTGGTTATACGTGATCGTCAAATGTTAGCTCAAGATGGGATGTTCGTCATTATTGCTAGTATTAATACCGCAACCTGTAAATTAAAAAAATCGCCAGATATTATTTCTCGTGGTTTTGTTTATCTTAGAGAATCACAAGAATTATTGTCAGAGACAAGACATATAATTAAAAAGACTATTGAACAAAGTGCTGCCGGAATGAAACCAATTGATTTTGATTATGTGAAAAATAATGTCACCGATGCTATTAGTAAATATCTCTTCCAAAAAACCGCCAAACGCCCAATGGTCATTCCGGTGATTATTGGGGTGTAAATAATTTTAATTTTTCTTCTACGACTTTTTCTACCGCCTGAACAGAATCCTTCATATATTTATAAGGGGCGACTTCGTCTGGATTTTCCTGTAAAGATTTTACTATGGCCTTACGAAAAGCCACCCTGATTTCAGTATTAACATGAATCACAGATATACCAGCCTTAATTGCGGATATAAGATCTTCTGGCGAATTACCCGAAGCACCATGCAAAACCAATGGGACACCAGCCACTTCTTTTATCTCCTTTATTCGATTAATATTTAGAGCTGGATTTCGTCCCCCCTTAAGCATACCGTGTATATTACCAACTGCCGGCGCCAATAGATCCACCCCAGTTTCTTCAACAAATTTTTTGGCTTCTTCCGGCTTGGTTAAAAATTCCTCGGTAATATTTACATCTTTTGGTACTTCATCTAATACTTTGGACGAACTCCCAATAAAACCAAGTTCTGCTTCTACTAAAATATCTGGATTTATACTTTTAGCATATTCCACACATTGTTTAGTCATTTTTATATTCTCTTCATAGGAATTCTCAGAGCCATCATAAATAACCGCATCGTAACCAGCATCCACCACTTCTTTAACTCCATCAAAGGTATGTGTATGGTCGGCATTCAAAAAAATTGGATAATCAAATTCATCTCTTAAATTCTTAATTAGGGCCACAGCTCTTTTTGTGCCGATATAATTTCTTTCACCTTCAGCGGTACCAATAATCACTGGCACATCTAATTTTTTAGCTGCCTCAAAAATTCCCTTCAATATTTCTAAATTGGAAATATTAAAATGCCCGATCGCTATTCCCTTTTTCTCAGCTTCTAAAATGTATTGTTTTAATGTATTCATGTATTTATTTTAACAAAATTACGGCTAAAAAGCGAGTTACTGCTTTTTCGTGCCTTACGGACTGAGTTTTTTAGTAAAAAAACGAAGGAGTAGAGAAATAATTTTGTGACGACAAAATT
>CAZAJY010000005.1:0-44851 GCA_964485905.1 uncultured Candidatus Saccharibacteria bacterium
ACATACCAAGAATCATCAGTTACTGTCATATCTACCAAAACATAACCTGGATATATTTTCTCTTCCTCCTCTATTCTTTTTCCACCCTTAACTTTTATTTTCTTTTCAATTGGAACAATCACTTCAAAAATTTTATCACCCATATTAAGTGATTCGATTCTTTGCTTTAAATTTCGTGCAACCGCATTTTCATAACCGGCATAAGTATGAATCGCATACCAATTTCTTCCTTCTTGTATATTTTGTTTTGCCATATTTCAAATTTAAAATTAAATAAACAACTTAAGAATCATTGTAAATATATAATCAAAAGCGCCTAAGAAAGCTGCAACAATAATTGAAAAAATTACTACAATGATAGTAAAGAGAATGGCTTGATTTTTTGTTGGCCAACTAACATGTTTTAATTCTCCCTTTGTCTCTCTCAAATATTCTCCTAATTTACTCATAATTTATTTGATTAATCTATTAAAAAACCCCGTCTCCGAGGTCTTTTAATACTACTATATTAATATAAATAATGCAATAGTGAGTACAGAGGATATGATTTTGGAGGCTTCGCAGGCGGGTAGCCGAGAGAGAGCAAATTTTCAGCAGAAAATTATGCGCACTCCAAAAATTATATCCTCTAGACGAACGCGCTACCTAATTTCGTAAGTAATACTAACGTTGGAAATAACTGTGTTTTCGCCAGTTGGTACCGTTGGTGCTATAGCATCCCCTCCACCAATTCCAGCTGACATCACCGATTTTTCCATACCATAATAGATTGGATAAACTCCCCCCTCAGAGAAATTCGTGATGCGTACCAAACGAACACCTAAACTCTTAGCTAAAACTTTCGCTTGAGCCCTAGCGTCTTTAATCGCCAAATCTCGAGCTTGATCTTTAACGGCATCTTCATCATCAACCGTAAAATTTAGTGCGCTTATATCGGTCGCCCCAGCCTGACCGACACCAGATAAGATTACCCCAACTTTTGACAGATCTCTCATCTTAACTGAAACAGTTTGACTGACTTCGTAGCCAACCATCACCTGCTTGCCATAAGGATAGGCAACATAATTCTGATATTCATATTTTGGATAAATATTATAATTTGTTGTCTTAATATCTTTATCCTCTACCCCATTATCTTTTAAGACTTTCAAAACAGCATCCATCTTCACCGCCGATTCAGTTTGAGCAGTGGAAACGTCGGCCCCCAATTTAACAACTCCAAAAGAAACAGTGGCAATATCCGGTTTAACAACAACTTCACCCGTTCCAGCTACAGTAATAACATTTACCATTTTATTATTATGCCAATTGTGTCCACCAAACATCATTCTGCAAGCAATTAAAAGAATTAAAATAGTAATAATAACCGCCGCTATCTTATGCCCTCTTATTTTTAAACAAGCGCTAGGACACCAGCCACAACCCTTCACCTCATTTTGACTTTGATTATTTTGTTCCATAAATTTTAACCCTAAATGGGCAAATTAAATTAATAAATGATCTACTACCATTATAGCACACTCTGCCTCTCACAACTTTCCACCAAATTTTGAAACAGAGACACTACGGTCATTGGACCAACACCACCCGGAACCGGAGAAATAGCTGAGACTAGGGCTTTTACTGACTCAAAATCTGTGTCTCCATATATTTTTCTAGACTCTTGGTCCTCCTTATTTCTGATCAAAAGCGAAGTAATCCCGACATCTACCACCACCGCTCCATCTTTTACATATTCAGCCCCTACCAACTCTGGTTTACCAATCGCCACGATTAAAATATCTGCCGTTCTAGTAATTTTTTCTGGTTCCAAAGTTTGACTATGAACCACCGTCACTTCCGCACCATTACTTTTCATCAAATTTGCAATCGGTCCGCCAACTAATTCCGATCGCCCCATCACCACCACCTTTTTATTCTTCACAGGAATATGATAATAATTTAAAAGTGATAAAACCCCGCGAGCGGTAGCTGGAACAATATTAGAATGCATACCATCGACATCTTTTTCGGGCGTAATTTTAGCGACCGCTTCTAACCAATTCAAAGGTACGGGTAATGGTGACTGGAGGATAATCCCGTGCACGTTTTTATCTTGATTAAGTTTTTCAATCCCCGCCAAAAGAATTTCTTGAGTGATTCCTTCGGAACCCAAATCCACGATAAAAGCGTTGGCGCCGATTTTCTTGGCAAAGCTAGTTTTCATACGCACATATACTTCCGAATCCGGATTATTCCCAATCATAATAATCGCCAAAGTTGGCACCACATTTAAATCACCGATCCTCTTTTTCAAATCGGCCATTATCTCATCTCGAACAATTTTACCATCTAAAATTTTAAACATTAAAGATTTATAATCTATTTCTACTCATAACGCAAGGCTTCCATTGGGCTTTTCTTAGCCGCCTGACTTGCAGGATATAGTCCAAAAATTAAACCCACCAAACTAGAGACAATTAAACCAAGGATAGCGGCACCGTAAGGAAAAGTAAAAGTCCAAGCCAAACCAGCGAATTTATTTATCAGAATAGAAGAAATAAAAGAAAAAGCTGAGCCTAAAATAACCCCAATAAATCCACCAAGTCCGGTCAAAATCACGGCTTCTAATAAAAATTATGTTAAAATATTTTGCTTAGTTGCCCCTAAAGCTTTTCTTAAACCAATCTCTTTTGTCCTCTCGGTCACAGACACTAACATAATATTCATAATGCCGATACCACCAACAACCAACGAGATGGCGGCGATAGCAGTTAGGAAAATAGTTAAAGTATTAAAAATCGTTCCAAGTTTATCTGCAACTTCTGCTGGAGTTGAAACAAAAAAATCATCTTTATCTGGATCCGTAATATTATGTAAATCTCGTAAAGTTTTTTTAATATCCAAAGCCACGATTTCAATATTATTTTCCGAATCGGCCTCTACTACTACTCGTTGAAAATATTTTGTTCCAACAATATATTGCTGCATTGTTGTATAGGGGATAAGAACAGAACTATCAAAATCAATGAATGAACCTTGTCCTTTCTTCTCTAAAACACCAATAACTCTAAAAGTGGTATTTTTTATTCTTATCTTTTCCCCCAATGCTTCATTTTGATCAAATAATTTTTCTCGTACCTTATCTCCAATCACAGCAACTGTCGCCTTACTTTTAACATCTTCATCAGAAAAGAAAGACCCAACTTTAGAATTCAGATCCCACAAAGATTCCATTGTCTCGCCAGAACCAAATAAAGAGGCCTTATAAATTTCATTTTGATAAACTACTGTTTCCGAACCAAAAATAATCGGCATAATTTGCACGGCATTAGGTACATTATTTTTATTTCTTAAAGCGGTAAGTTCTCTTTCCTTAAGTGAATCAGCATAAAGTGAAGCCAAATCGCTTGGACCAGATGGCTCCTGTCCTGGCAAAACCACGACATTTTTTGCTCCTAGACCCTCCACCTGCCCCAAAATTAAATCTTTAGCCCCTGCTCCTAATGACATAATCAGGATGATAGAAGTAATACCAATTACAATTCCTAGAATCGTCAAGGCGGAACGACTTTTATGCGTTCGTAATCCTGTTGTTGCTGTTTTTATACTATAAATTAATTTCATAAAACTATTTTATAAATGACTTACCATCTAATTTTCTATTTTCTACTTTTACATCACTCTCAATTTTTCCATCAAGCAAACGAATAATGCGTTCGGCATATTCAGCGGTATAAGTTTCGTGGGTAATAAGAATAATGGTATGACCCTTCTCTTGATTTAATTTTTGAATGATTTCAATGATTGCTTGTCCTGATTTGGAATCCAAATTTCCTGTCGGTTCATCGGCGAAAATCACTTCTGGCTGATTAACCAATGCTCGAGCAATGGCTACCCGCTGTTTTTCTCCGCCAGACAATTGTGTCGCCTCATGATACATGCGATGCTCTAAACCAACAGAAATAACGGCTTCTTTAGCTAAACTCTCCCATTCTTTTTCTGGCCGACTAGAATATAGAAGGGGTAATTTTACATTCTCCAAAACTGTGGCCCGTGGCAAAAGATTAAAAGCCTGAAAAATAAAGCCCATTTTTTCATTTCTAATTTTAGCAATTTCTATCTGATCATATTTGTTAATATCTTTACCGTCAAAATGATAATCGCCGTGCGAATAATCATCTAGTAATCCCAAAATTTGTAGCAGAGTGGATTTACCGGAACCAGAAGGGCCCATAATCGCTACAAATTCTCCCTTACGAATATTAAAATCCACCCCCACCAAGGCTTTAGTTTGAACACCCTCATTATCATAGATCTTAGCTAGATTTTTTGCTTCAATAATATTCATAGTCGTCAAAGTTATAGACTAGTGACCACTCGATCATTTTCATTCACACCAAAAATAATTTCTACTTTTCCATCAGAGCCACGCAAACCAATCTCTACCTCATTTTCTATTACTTGATTATCTTCTCCTAAAACTTTTACATATTTTAAATTATCCTTAGAATAAATAGCCCTCGCAGGAATAACTAAAATATCATTCTTCTCGGCGGTTAAAATATCCAAATTAGCTGTCATTCCAGATCTTATTCGATCATCTGAATTAATAAATCTTAAAGTTATCTTATAGGTTGGTACACCATCAATCACCGTCGAGGCGGGATCAATTTTCGTCACTAAAGTCTCAAAGATTACACCGTCGCCATAGGCATCCAAAGTAGTCTTAGCTTGATTTCCAATTTTTATTTTGGAGATATCAGCTTCGGGAATAAAAGATTCTATTTCATAATCACCATAAGAAATTATTGACAAGATATTTTTACTAGCCGAGACAATTTCACCTAATTTGATGTCGACTTTAGTAATAACACCAGTAATTGGTGAACGAATAATAGATTTGGCTAATTCTGCTTCAGCACTGGCCACACTAGCCTGAGCCTGTTCAATATTAGCCTCCTCAGCCAAGGTAGAATTCTTTGAAACTTTTACTGCCAAATCAGCTGTGTTATATGAGTTAAAAGAACTAATCAATGTATCAAGAGCAGTATTAACATTTGTTCTGGCAGTAGAAATATTTAACTTCCAAGTATCAATCTGTGTTTGAGTGGCACCCGATGATTCCACGGTTAAACTATTAACTGCCTCAGCACATTTATCTAATAAAGATTTCAGACTAATTAAATTAGTTTTAGCGACATTATAATTAGTCACCAAATCCAAAGAAATATTCACCTTACTTAGAGTCCGATACCAACTATCTAAACTATCACTCATATAATCTTTGCCATCTTCGATATCTTCTTGCAAAAAAGTATCCGTGGAAAAAGCTAACTTGGCATTATATTTAACCGGATCATTAAAAAGAGAGTATATTTTATTTCTTAGTGCATCATCGGCTTTGGTATAAGAATCTTTAATAGTATTAATTAGGGAAGTTTCTGATTGAGAAAAAACAAGAGCTATTTGATTGGCACTATCCCCTAAACCAACTGTCACCTTCTTTAAATTAGCCTTGGTTTGATCAAGATTTGCAATTAAATCAGCATTAGAAACTGAAGCCAAATATTGACCAGCATAAACCTTATTACCCACGGCCACATTTAAACTAGCCACTCGGCCACCTCTTTCAAAAGCTAAATCCACTTCCGACATTGGTTTAACATTACCAGTTACGCTTACCTCTTGTTTAAGATTTCCCTTCTCAACTAAAACAAAAGTTGGAATAACATTATTTTTTCCACCAGCAATTAAATACCAAAATACACCAATTATTATCAACCCAATAATGATAGACCAAGTTTTGTGTCTCTTAATCCAATTCCAAAAAGATGAAGATATATTTTTCATGTCTATATTTTAGCATAAAATTTTTACCTAAACCACCGAGCAAAGATACCGGCGGGAAGAAGACGTCCACTCTTTTTTTCAATCGTGAGTTCCCCACTTTCTACTTGTCCACCGAACTTTTTGACTAAAGGTAAAAGAGAATTTTCATAGGCGATGGCTGAATAACCAGCAGAATAACCATTCACTAAAATAAAAAGCGGATCATCAGATAAAATTTGTTGACATAAATCTAAAAGCTTTAGAAAATCTTCTTCAATTTTCCAAATTTCTTTATTCGCCCCATGACCAAAGGCTGGCGGATCCATAATAATGGCATCATATTTATTTCCTCGCTTAATTTCTCGCTGAACAAATTTACGTGCATCATCTTCAATCCAACGGACCGGTTTATCCGCCAGACTAGAGGCCTCAGCATTTTGTTTCGCCCAAGTAATAGCGCTTTTGGAACCATCAACATGTACAACTTCCGCCCCAGCACTTAAAGCGGCTAAAGTAGCTCCGCCCGTATAACCAAATAGATTTAAAACTTTAACCGTCGCGGATTTTCCAAGGTTAAACCTTTTTTCCGATCCAAGGTTTAACCTTGAAGAAATCCTCTCCTTAATCCAAATCCAATTTGATTCCTGCTCCGGAAAAAGTCCCGTATGCTTAAAAGCAGTTGGTTTTATTAAAAATTTTAATCCTTGCATCTCAACAAACCATTCACTTGGCATACCCCCTTTCTTTTTCCATTTACCGGAATCACCGACGCGCTCAAAAAAAGCATTGGCTCCTTTCCATTCTTTTTCATCTAAACTTTTCTTCCATAAAGCCTGCGGATCTGGTCGCCTTAAAACATATTGGCCAAATCGCTCCAATTTCTCCCCCTCCCCACTGTCTAGCAATTCATAATCTTTACTCGCCTTTGTTGTCAGTATTTTTATTTCCATAAATTTAATTAATCTTTACTGCCCCTTCTCTCAACACTTCTATCTTATCATCTTTTATCCTAATTAAGGTAGAGGGGGCAGAAATTAACTCTCCACCATCTTCATAAAAATCTACGCTATCGGCAAAATAATTTTTCGCTTCTATAATATTTTTCGCCGGTGGCTGACCTTCTGGATTAGCTGAAGGGGCGACAAGTGGACCTGTTTCTTTAAGTAAATCCAACAAATCTTTTTTATCCGGGCAACGGAAAGCAATGGTACCATCGGCTGCCGCTAAATAATCAAATTTATTTGAGTCAACAGGCAAAACCACACTCACCGCTCCGGGCCAAAACTTATTTAAAATTTCTAAACTTTTTTCTGAAAGTATGACTCCAAATTGTTTCAGATCTTCAGCCGTAGAAACTAAGACAATAAAACCCTTCCCGTCTGAACGATTTTTTAATTTAAAAACTTTTTTAACGGCTTCGGGTTGCAGAGCCCTCCCCACCAAACCATAAATAGTATCAGTCGGTATCACCCCAACCAGGCCCGATTTAAGAATTTCTACCAGATCAATCATGGAAATTCAATTAAGCCCAGCTCCCTTCCGCCACATATCTTTTAACTTTATCCCAGGCCTGGCCAAAAGCTTGCTTAATTAAGTTAGAATCCGAAAATTTTTCGGTCACTAAAGGATAAATCTCACCCTTAGAAATCTGCTTATTTCTTATTAATTCTTCACCAATAATGAGAATGATTTGTGCCATGATCGCCGCCCCATGTTTCTCTCCATTTTCCGGGTCCAATTGTTTGCGCTCTTCAATAACTTGTCGTGCCTGCATCATCTTCTCTTGCAAATTAGATTCGGCTCGTCTTTGAATTATTGATTGTCCTAAAAATTCAATCCTTTCAAGATCTTTATCTTCTTCTGTCCTCTGTTCAGCCAAACCTTCTTCCCCCCAACCTTCCTCTGATTCTGCTGGTTGAACTTTTATTTTCTTTATATCTTCGTCACTCCCGCCAAACCATTTTTCAAATATAGACATAATTTTGTTTTTAATTTTTTAAAGTTATCCTTCTAAAGGTGATCCTCTTCATCAGCCTCGGCCTCGGCTTTGGTTTTGTGAATCACACCATCTTTATGATGCGCCGGCATATAAATGGTATACAGTTTTAACGGCTTCTCGCTGGAAGTATTAATGACATTATGTTGCGCCCCAGCTGGAACCACGACAGCAAAGCCATCTGAAATTAAAGATTCCTCACCATTAATAATAACCTTGCCGTCTCCACTATCAATTCTAAAAAACTGATCCGTGGTCTCATGAACCTCCATACCAATTTCCTCATTTGGTGACAGTGACATTACTACTACCTGACCATAAGTCCCAGTATAAAGAACTTTTCGAAAGTTATCATTACTTAAAGTCTCTTGTTCTATATTTTTTACAAATCCAGTCATATTTTTCTTTTAATTAAACTGTTAATAGGCATATTATAGCAAATTTTCTATTTCTCTGCTTGCCGACGTCGATAATATAAAAAGCCCAAAAATAAAAGAGCCGCCAGAACAGCAATAATTTGCAAAGCTGATTCAATAGTATTAGTTCCTTTAATAAAAGATTCCGCTACATTAGTTCCAATATAACCAATATAAAAATATAAGGAACTTCTAAATAAAGAACCAACAATAGTAGAAACTAGAAATAGGCGTAGGGAGATTTTTAATAAGCCACCACCAACACTTAAAACTGTGCTAGGGAAAAGTGGTATTGCCCGTAAAAAAATAAGAATAAAATAATCTCGCGGACCCTTTCCTAAACGAGCACCGAAAGCTTCAATTTGCCCTGGTGACACACCAAAAAATTTACCAAAATGACCAGTTAAAAGATTTTCTACTTTATCTGCTACAAAATAAATGACCCATGCCCCCAAAGTCTTACCTATAATACCTAAAATACAAAGAGCTACCAACCCATACCAAGGATAATCTTGGATAAAGGCTAAAAAACCCGTCATGATCATAATGGATGGTGAGGGAATTGGCGGAATTATCTCTTCAATCATAGTTGCAAGAAAAACAAAAACCGGTAAAGGAATCTGTCCAGCAAAAGAAATTATAAATTGTTCTAATTGTAAAAACATAAATTATTATTTTATTATAACATAAAAAAGATTAATCTGAGATTAAAAAAAATTACAACCTAGGACAAATTATAGGCACTGTCAACCCTTATTTTCTGGAAATATGTGCTAGACTAAAAATAAGTCAGCTTCGGTTGATTTATTTTATTAGTTAATCATACAAAATTATGGATGATACAAACACCAATCCTCAGACTGACGCTCCGGTAACGGATGCTCCTGTCGAGGAAACTACTGCTCCTGTTGCTCCTGCAACAGAAGAATCAGCTCCAGCGTCTGACGCTCCAGCTGCCTAGTTAAATTAAAATCCCGCTTGCAAGCGGGATTTTAATTTATGGGGTGGCTACTGGGCAGTTTTTCCTTACAGGAACAGTATCCCTTTCCCATTTACTTGCAATAGGAATTGTTCGTAAATATGGGAG
This sequence comes from uncultured Candidatus Saccharibacteria bacterium, assembly GCA_964485905.1. Taxonomy (GTDB): domain Bacteria; phylum Patescibacteriota; class Minisyncoccia; order Phycocordibacterales; family GWA1-40-21; genus CAIJXO01. The sequence goes on from CAZAJY010000005.1 coordinate 9,311, forward strand.
AAGGGCTTCAACTCCCAGACGTGAATAATTCAAATTATTCACTTAGCCACCCAAACAAAAAGACGCTCGTTTGAGCGCTTTTTATTTGGGTGGCTACTGGGAGTTGAACCCAGACAGAGAGCTCCACAAGCTCGCGTGCTACCGCTACACCATAGCCACCATTTTACCCCTAGTCATAAGTTGGGGTAGACTCTTTTATACCACTTTTATGGGCTGAAAGTCTAGCGAGAGCAAAGAGTAAACTAGATAGACGGTTAAGATAGGCCAAAGTATTAGTGGAAATCTTTACTAAATTTTCATCCTTAACCGCTACTACTCGCCTTTCTGCCCGTCGAACTAAAGTCCGGGCAAAATCAAGTTCCGCTGACTCAATATTAACTCCGGAAATAACAAAAGAAGTAATTGGGGGAATCTCTTTTTCAATAATAGCAATCAAGTCCTCCTCTTCTTTTATTTTCTCTTCACCAATTATTTTTTCTGCTCCAGCCACCTCTGCCTGAATAATAAAAAGATTTTTTTGCATTTCCTGAAGAATATCTGCTGCTCTTTCTGGACCAACGGAGAATAGTGTCATATTCCTTTCTGCCAATTTAGCCTTCACAATACCCAAAAAAGAATTAGCTTCATCCAATGCCCCTAAAGCCTCCGCCACCGCTGAACTTTTGGACATTCTTTGATCACAATGATATAAACTAGTCTTACCATCATCGCCTTTTTTAGTATATAAATTATTTTTCATTTTTTATACTTATACTAATTTAGTTTTCTAAATTTAATTGCCTCTACTACCCGAGCCACACCCACCACATAAGCAGCAGTGCGCATGGAAATTTTATGCTCTTTTTTAGCTGAAACAACATTTTGTGTAGCAGTCATCATAATTTTTTCCAACTTCTCTATCACCTCTTTTTCCTCCCAATAATAATTCATTACATTTTGCACTTGTTCAAAATAGCTAACAATTACGCCTCCAGCATTGGCTAAAATATCTGGCACAACTATTGCTCCTTTTTTCTCCAATAATTCGTCAGCTTCTGGCGTCACTGGGCCATTAGCTACTTCAATAATTACTTTGGCTTTGATTTCTTTAGCGACTTCTAGATTAATAGAGTTTTCCAAAGCAGCTGGCACTAAAATATTAGCTGGCACAAAGAATAATTCCTCCTTATTAATGTCCCTCCCTCCTTTAAAACCTGAAACTGTACCAACTTTCTTTTTATGTTCGTTTAATTTCTTAATATCTAAACCTTTTTCATTAAATACCGCACCCTTAGAATCACTTACGGCAATTACTGGATATTTATCCGCAAAAAGCATTTCTGCCAATTGTCCTCCAGCATTACCAAAACCTTCAATAGCCACCTTCCCTTGTCTTTTAATCAAACCAACTTGCTCCAGATTTTTCAAAACAAAATATGCCCCTTTAGCTGTTGAATAGGACCTACCCTTTGAACCACCCAAAACTAATGGCTTACCAGTAATCATTCCTGGCGCATGTTCACCAACTAACTTTTCATATTCATCTAACATCCAAGACATAATTTGTGAATTAGTATAAACATCTGGAGCTGGCACATCTTTAGTCGGTCCAAGATTTTTATAAAAGGCACGAATATATTCTCGTGACAATTTTTCTACTTCCCGGTCAGACATTTTATGTGAATCTACCACTACTCCACCCTTGCCACCACCCAAAGGAATGCCAGACACCGAACATTTAAAAGTCATCCAAGCCGATAAAGCCTTCACTTCACTTTCGGATACGTTTGGATGAAAACGAATTCCGCCTTTGTAAGGACCCAGAGCATCATTAAATTGTGAACGAAAAGCCGAAAAAATTTTTGTCTTCCCATTATCCATCTTTACTTTTAAATTAGCTTTGAGTACTCTGTCAGGTTTTTGTAATTTCTTATAAATTGCCCTGTCCAATTTCAAAATCTTCTGAACTTTCTCCAACTGCTTCAAATAATTTCCAAATGGGTCATTTTTCATTTTGTTTTCTAATTAATCCCAGAAGTAAAGAAATCAGAATTTCTTACTACGGGACGGGTTAATAAAGTGCGCGAGGGGAGACTTGAACTCCCATGCCTTACGGCACACGCACCTCAAGCGTGCTTGTCTACCAATTTCAACACTCGCGCGTCTGAACCCAAATCATAGCTCAAAAAAAGAGAAAATTCAACTAGAAAAAATCATAAGGTATTGCTTTCTCGTGCCTTACGAACACAGAAAAGCCCTGAAATATGTGCAAATTTTTCGTCGCGTCGGAGCCCCCGGAGAGAGGGTGAAGCGCGAATAATTTGGATATATTTCAGGGCTTTTAATTATTTAACCTCGACTGGAGTCTCAACTACCTCTTCCACTACCTCCTTAGCATTAATAATATGTTTTAATTTTCGGCGAATTTCCTTAGCTGCCTTATCACGAATATTATAAAGTTTTGCTCGGCGCACTTTGGATTTTCTAACAACCTCGATTTTCTCAATATTAGGTGAATAAAATGGGAAAATTCTCTCAACCCCCACCCCGTCAATTACTTTGCGAACGGTCAGAGTTCCCCCCGCCTCATCACCATGTTTGCGAGCAATAATCATACCTTCAAAAACTTGAATTCGACTCTTGTCGCCTTCCTTGATTTTTTGATGTACTCGAATAGTGTCTCCTGCATTTAAAACAAGTTTCTTCCTTTCTTCAATGTTTATGCTTGAAATTTTCATTGCCCTAATCTAGCACACTTAATCATTTTCCGCAAACTAATCGAAAAACTCCACCGCCTTCTGAAAATCCGCCGGATAAGGAGCGATTATTTTTATAATTTTATCATCTGGCAAAGTAAACTCTATTGAATAAGCATGCAAAGCCAAACGTCCAATATCAATCGGCGATTTTTTCGCCACACCATATAATTTGTCGCCAATGATCCCGTGGCCCAAATCAGCAAAATGTACTCGCAATTGATGAGTACGTCCGGTTCTTGGATTTGTTTCTATTAATGATATTTTTTGCTTACGAGCCAAGGTCTTATAGTGAGTGACCGCTTCTTTTTCTTCTCCTCGTACTGCTTTACCCGTCGCTTTTTTTCTAAAATCACTTTTATTCCGACCAATAGCTAAATTGATTATTCCTTCATCATAACGCACGTCACCATAAACTATTGCATGATAAGATTTTTCAATTTCTCGATCTAAAAATTGTTTCTTCAAGAAATCATAAGTTTTTTGATTCTTGGCAATTAAAACAATACCTGAAGTCTCCCGATCAATTCGATGCACAATACCCCATCTCTTAATTATTTCCCCGGTACTGATTTTTAATGGCTCCCCCACTTTTTCACAAGCTGGATATTTTTCAGAAATCCAATCGGTTAAAGATTTTTCTTTTGTTCGTCCATCAGTATGAATTACAAGCCCACTCGGTTTATTCACCGCTAATAGATTTTTATCCTCATATAAAATTGGCACTTCCATCACTAAGTTCTAACATAAAACGTAAAGAATTGCATTATCCTTGATTTTGAGCTAATCTTCTACTCAAGGGCGATTAGCTCAGTTGGTAGAGCGCTTCATTTACACTGAAGATGTCAGGGGTTCGAATCCCTTATCGCCCACAAAGTTACATGTCTAATAGTGGATAAACATCAAAAGCCACTTCTTCATATGGATGGACTTTTTTCATTGCACCAATAACATCTTTTAATTTAGATTTATCACAAACAAATTCAATCCTTTCCTCATTAACCATTTCTGAAATACCAATCGAGCCAATAGCTGGGTTAGCTCCTTTTTGCGGAATAAATCGTCCAAAACCCTTTGATGAAAAAGAGCAAAAAGTATAGTTCCCTATTTGTCCAGCGCCAACATCGCCAACTGCCTTTCTAACTATATCCGAATGAGACTCTGGGACAAAAACTACAATTTTTACTTTTTCTTCTTTCATAAAATTAAATAATTTAACTTGGTGCCCTCTCATGGTCGTGAACCTTTGCAGGTAAGACCCCATAAGGGTTCTTTGGGAACTTCTAGGATAGCACGTTTACCCCTCTCGGTATAGGAGCGTATATGTAAATGAGACAAATAAGACACTATTAAGGATGTTTAAATGTATTTTGGTAGACATGGATAAAATATCAATTTGTTGATAAATAAGACTATTTCGACAAAAATGCAACAAATGCAACACGAATCGGTTATTTTTATAAAATTACCAAAAGTTTGACAAAAATCCTGGGGTAATTCAGGTTAGTTAGTAGTTGTGATCCGTTTCGGCTGATCTGTATAAAGCAAACCTTTGATTATCTGTTGAACCCCATGTCACAAGTTTGGGGTTCTTATTACATTGAACTAAATCAATAATAATCTTTGTGTGTTACGTTTTTATCATTGATAATCTAGTATTTAATTATATGAAGAAGAAAAAGGAATTAGTTATTTTGGATAAGATAAAAGATGAGAGGATTTTGGATATTACTAAATCTGCACAGAAGATGGCCCAACAAGCTTATGCCTCTTATTCCGCATATATTAATAATCCAATCTATAAGCAAGCCTCTGAGGAAGTCATGAAAATTAAGTCCCAAATAGAATCTATTGTTGGCCCAATTAATGAAAAAATGCAGATGCTGAAACCAGATCTTGAAAAAATCCAAAATATTGTCGCTAATTATAATGAGTCTATAACAAAGAGACAAGATCTAGACTTACAATTTTATATCCCCCAAGAAAAACAACCTATTGATGAAGAAATTATGAGGCAAGCGATTAAGGATGAACTGATTGTGTTTAAAGAGGAATTTTTTAAAAGAGAAAAGGCTATTAAAAATGATTCTCAAATTATTATTAAAATAAATTCTAAAAATGAATTGTCCGTCGGTGGAAATAAATCTAAATTTACACTACACCACGGTGGTGTTGTTTTACTTAGAGCCCTAAGTGAAAATACGGGTTATGTCTGTACTCCAGAAATAGTTGACTCCACAGATATTTATAATACGAATGATTCAGTTAGAAAAGCCATTGCAAAAATTAATTCTAAAATGAGAGTAGGTTTAGGCTTAAAAGAAAAAGTAATCCTTGGTCGAAGAAATCTTGGCTATATGATTAATAATCTCTATCGAATTGAATTTATAAAATAATCACCACTCCATTTAAAAAATAGATAGAGTTAATAACTCATAAAATAACCCTAAAATAAAGGGTTATTTTAATATAGCGCTCCATCAGCAAACCATTTCTCCACAGAAATAGTGTGTAAAAATTAAAGCGTAGCAAAGCGAAGCTACATTTATTAATTTAATTAAATATTATTATGAATAATATAAAAATTGAATATGTTGCTATCGATTTATTAATCCCCTCAGAGTACAATCCCCGTAAATGGGATGAGAAACAGGAGAAAGATTTGAAAGAATCAATCAACAAATTTGAGGTTGTAGATCCAATTATCGTTAATTGTAATGAAGAGAGAAAAAACATCGTGATTGGAGGACATTTTCGTCTTGATGTGTGTAAGAAACTCGGTCACACCACTATTCCTGTGGTGTATATAAATCTAACACCAGAAAAAGAAAAAGAGCTGAATCTTCGCTTAAACAAAAATCAAGGCGAATTTGACTTTGATCTATTGTCTAAATTAGATGAGAAATTTCTTTCGGAAATCGGTTTTGGTTCTGAAGAACTAGATATCATCTTTGACAAAGAAGCTAAAGAGGAGCAATTTGATCTAAACGCCGAGTTAGCCAAATTAGACATTGATGAAATTACCGTTGAAAAAGGAGATGTCTATGAGATAGATGGTTCGCGGGTGATGTGTGGTGACTCGTGTATTGAAGCAGATGTTCTAAAACTATTTGGCGAGCATAAAGCACAAATGGTGATGACTGACCCGCCCTATATTTTAGATTATTTGCACGGCAAAACTAGACATGGTGAAGCAACAGTCGGTTTTGGGGCTAAGAAAAATAGAAGGTATCTGGAAACTGAGTCCTTGCCCGATAACTTTACGGAACTATGGATGAATAATGTGACCAAGATCCAAGATTCCAATTTCTCCATTATTGTTTATGAGAATTGGAAGAATATCCGCACCATTTGGAATGAAATGGAAAAACATTGGAAGGTTCGGAATATGATTGTCTGGCACTTGGCAAATAGGAATCAAGGTTATGCTGGTAAACATAAATTATTCTCTAAATATGATATAGCCATGGTTGGTACGAGTGAAGATAAAGAGGTAGAAATGAAAGAAGAGGAAGAATTAGTAGAAAATGAATATCAAACTGCTATGTTTGCCATTTCTGGTCGACCGCAATGGGAATCATACGAGAAAGGTAATAAATACTGCCCAACTGATTTTATTGAACATTTAGCCGCTGATGAGAAATCTAGTGGCCAAGGTATTATCTTCGGTACCAAACCAGTCGAAATACTTATCCCCTATATAAAGGTTCTCACTAGAAGAGATGAATTAGTCTACGAACCTTTTGGTGGTAGCGGTTCTAGCTTTATATCCTCTATTAGATTGAAAAGAAGGTGTTTCTTGATGGAAAAGAGTTCTGTCTACACCGAAGTAATCTTGAATCGGATTGAGAAATTTACCGGCAAGAAGAGAGTGAAAATCAATGGCTAGATTAGGTGACAAAGCAAAATTATTAAACTATTTGGCGGAGACACCAATTGTGTCTTTTGCTTGCAAGAAAATAGGACTTAATCGCACCACTTTCTATCGCTGGTATAAGGATAATAAAGATTTCAAAGATCAGGTCGATAAGATCTTGGAAATTGGTAGGATGAGAATAAATGACATGGCGGAATCTGTACTGATTAAAAAAGTAAATAGTGATGATACTAGATGTACTATTTTTTGGTTACGCAATAATCATCCAAAATATAAATTACCTCCGTCTGATGGATTTGGTTTTAGTAATCATAGACATGACTTAGCTCCTGGTGAGATGTGTCGTCACTGTGGTTATCTAGAACCAAGGATTGAAGAGTATAAAGATGATAAAAAACACCAAAGAGATATGACTGATGAAGAACTCTCGAAAGAATTGTACAAACGATTGAGAAGCATCAATACTAGGAAACAAAGCGAGCCAGAGATCAGAAAGATTATTAACGATTTTGTTAGAAATAATAATATAAAAGTTGAGTGGAAAATTGTAAGTGGTGAAAAAGATATTGATGACGAGAAAGATAGCGACCATGTCTAAATTACTAGCGTTTGACGGATAAGTTAATATTTAAAGATTTTGATTTGATAGACATTAATTCGATTAAACCTGATTTAAAATCGGTTGAGGATCATGAGCAAAAATTTAAAAAAATTTTAGGAGAATTCTGATTACAGAGCTAGTATCTTTTCAACAACCACACGGCTTGGCATTATATCAATCTTATCCCATAATTCAGTAACGCCTAAATCTTTAAGAGCATCCTTGGGATAATCATTAGCCCAAGTATTAATAAAAGCTACAATAATGGCATTTTTTGTTTCGTTATCCTGACGGACTTCTTTTATGATTTTCATACTAGACTCAATCTGTTTTTCATTTTCAAGAGTCACTATCATTATATCTGGTTTGATCTTCTTGATCTCCTGTAATAAATCAGTAGAAATATCCACGGAGGGGTAAAACTCTGCCTGTGGGGCATGATTTTTGAAGGCTGTCCGGTACATGTCTGAATAAAACTTGTCATCGTCAATAAGTAACACTTTTTTCATAATTATTTTTATTATTTTGATAAATCTGCTGGTAATTCAACAAAGAATGTCGTGCCTTTTTCTGGAGCGTTTGATTTATAGTCAACTATTCCATTATGGCTCAAAACACAACTTTTTACAAATGATAATCCAAAACCGGTGGAATTAACATCATGCTTTAAAGCATCCTGTCCCATTCCGCCTGGCGTAAACATCCTAGCTCTGTCCTCCGGGGCAATTCCATTTCCAGTATCACGAACAGCAAACAAAATCTTATTACCTTTTCTTGACAGAGAAACCTTAGCACTTTTATGTTTATAGTCGGGATCATTGTGACGAATAGCGTTGGTAATAAGATTTTTAAATACTTCTTTTAATTGTGTGTGGTCACCGATGATTTTGTATTCACTTGGAGCAACGGTTCCTTCAAGCACAACATTCCATTCTTTTGCTAATGGTTGCAACTCAACGATTAGTTCCTCAACAATTACTTTTGTGTCCATCGGCTTTAAGTCTAATTCTAATGATCCTTTTGACGCACTTGAACCACGTAAAATATCCGTTACATAACGTACTCCGTCAGTTGTAGTCCGTAACCCCACCCTTAAGGCTGAGGTTGCCTCTTCTGGTAATTCTGGTAAGGGGCCATAGATACTACTTTGATCTGGTGTTAGAAATTCGGCAAAAATATTTCTCGCTGTCCCCAGAAAACCCTTGATTTGATGGTTCATGATGTGGATAAGGTTTTCCTGTCCCTTGTTAGATATTTCCAAGGATTCACGTAATGAGATTTCCCTTTTAACACCACGGACTATCGTCATGCCCACAACAGAAGCAATTATTAATGTAGCTCCAGTAATAATTAATAACGAAACAGGCATTTGGCTCATGTATAGGAATTGAGAACCAATTAATATAACTAATGCCCAGACTAAGGCTTGAGCTCCGATTAGTTTTATATCAAAGGCCTTAAAACGGACGATAAGGAAAGATAGAACACTTACAAATACAACTAGCCCAATTGGTCCAAATAAATTAACACCATAAACTAAGGTTGCTTCTCCTATAACGCTAGATAATGTAAACAATATCTGAAATAAAAAAACCGCCACCGTAATAAAAATGATTTGTTTTTTATCATCTAACACCTTAGTTTTTTTCGCCCTCCAAATACCCCAAAAAATAACAAATAACGAGGATAGAATTTCAAATGTGTATATATATGTAGTGTAAAATAGATTGTAATAGCCATTACATTCATCTATATCAAAGTAATTTATAATATTATGAAAATTTTCAAATAATAATATAGGTAACAATATTAGACCAAGTATTATTTTGTAGTTTAAAGTAATATCTCTTTTAATAACAAAGGAGATAAAAAAACATAGTGAGAAAATATAAACAAACATTTCAAAAAGTCCTATAATACTCCAAGCAAAAATATTAATTACTACTGGAGCAGAGAGCCACTGAACTAAAGTCGTTAACATCCACAAGGTAGCTGATAATGATAAAAAAGATAAATAAAAAACTGTATGATTATGCTCATTTTTATTATTTTTGTAAATAAAAAAAGTAATTATTAATATTAGTATAATTGCCGGTATGTATGAATAAAACAACATACTTGGAATACCAGATAATGTTATCCATCCAAAATATTCTGGGGTTAAATCTTTACATATTAAAAAATTATTCATAAATTATACTTTTTTTATTAAACTAATAATATCATTTTGAATTTTTGAAGGATATGAAAACCAATAGAAATCCTCGTCGTCTGTTTGATTGTCTGGATATAATCTAACAACGATTGGATCTAAACCAGTAAGATCTCTTATTTTTTTAAGATTTAATAAGACGTTTTGATTTACAAAACTTTTTTCTCGATCACTATCTGTCATATCAAATACTTCAAAATATACACCATGTGCCACAAAATTTAATAAATAATAAAAATAATATTCATTAGGATTTTTAAATTTATGAAACCAGTCTGAATAATTTTTAAAAAGAAAATTAGTATAATGCCTATTTAATAAATCATGGTGAAAATCAATTAGTTTAATATTTTGATTTAATTTGGTTATAACCTCACTCATTTTTTTACCCTGTTCTTTATTACTATCAACGATCTCAATAAATTCCTTATTTCCATTATTATTTACTATTCTCAATTTTGTTAATCCTCTTTTCTCCTCATTCATTACTACATATTTATCTTCACTATATTCAATAACTAGAGGTTTAAGATCAAGATAATGACTACAATCAATAAAGAAATTCAAACCATTATCTGGGCTTGCAATTGATCTGCACAATACGGCCTTTGGTTCATTAGTTAAATCTGAAAAAAGATACTCTCCGAGAATTTCTTCAATTTTTTTCTTCAATTCAGTATTAGCCCATCTTTTTTTGATTTCTTCTCTAGCTTCGTCTAATGAAAAATATTTTATTGTATTTTCACTCATTTTTGTATTATATCACGATTATTTGCTTATAAGAATACTTCCTACTATTATTACTAGGATTGAAATTATTTTTTGAACTAGATGCTTTTTTGATAGCTTTTCGGTATAAATTTTTGGGAAAAAAGTAGTTAAAAATATACCAATCAAAAAAACGAATAGTGGCTGAATACCTGAAATAGTAAGAACTAGGGCTACCGGAGCAATAATTAAGGCAAAATTGGTGGCAACATTACCAATAATTGTTAGTGATTCGCTACCGATATTTAATGAGATAATTTTCTTGCCTTGAGTTTTTAGTAAGCGGATGAAACTCTCCCGATAACTCTTAATAAAGATATAAAATAAAATACCCATAATTAATACTCCAACATATTCCCAGAATGAAGAGACAATGAACCCATAATCAATGGCTACGAACTTGAATAATGTCTCATAGATGGCGAATAGAATGGTAGAAATTAACATTAACCAGATAATTTTCTTTTTAAATTTTATCTTTTCATCCAAATCTTCCTCAATAGTGATTATAATTGAGCCAAAAATTATAAGTAGGCAACCGAATGTCTGAACCCAATTTAAAATTTCACCTAGGATTATAAAAGAGAAAAAATATCCCCAAATTGGTATTAATTGGAATAGAGGTATTACAATAGAGGCTTCTTCTTCATCCAAAGCATACATGTAAGGCAATATGGCAAAAATACTTAATATACCAATGACTACAAGGAAAATAATATTTTGAATAGAAACGTTAAAAACGTCATGATTAATCAAATATAATATAGGCAAAACCAGCACACCACATTGCAAGGAAGAAAAAATCATCAAGGCACCAATATTACTACCCTCAAATCTGTCAGACAGTAAATATTTATCAATATGATTGACGACTGCCCATAATACTGGCCCGATTAGGGCAATTAATAACCATGTCATAGTGTGGCTATTATATAACACTTTTTATTGTTTTTAAAGGTATTTTGTAATATACTTTAGTAATTATGAATATCTTGTTTATTTCAAGCGAATGTATTGCCGGAAATCTAGCTATTTTATTAAAAAAAGAGGGGCATAATGTTAAGCTTTATATTAAAAATAAAGATGATCGTCAAAATTTTGATAATTTAGTGGAAAAGACTAATGACTGGGAAAAGGAGTTAAAATGGGTAGGAAAGGAAGGATTAATTGTCTTTGATGACGTAGGTTGGGGCAAGGTTCAGGATGATTTAAGGAAAAAGGGCCACAAGGTCTTTGGTGGCTGTAAAATGGCTGATAAACTAGAACAAAACCGAGAATTTGGCCAAAAAATCTTTAATGAACTTGGTTTAAAAACCGTAGAGTTAAAAGATTTTACTGACATAGAGGAAGCAATTTTTTTCATAAGAGATAATCCTAAAAAATGGGTAGTAAAATGTAACGATCATAGCCGAAAATTCATGACTTATATCGGTGAATACGCCTGTGGTAAGGACACGGTTAGTGTTTTAAAAAGTTATTATAATAACAGACATATTAATAGGGAAAGGATTACGCTACATGAGCGAATTGATGGTATAGAGATGGGTGTTGGCCGATATTTTAATGGTACAGACTGGGTTGGGCCAATTGAAATAAATTTTGAACACACAAAGATGTTTCCAGATGATGTGGGGCCGGTAACAAGCGAGATGGGAACTTTGGCTTGGTATGACGATAATGAAAAAAATAAATTATTTGTTGATATTTTAAATAAATTTAAGCCCTATTTGCAATCCATAGATTTTAGAGGTGATTTTGAAATAAACTGCATTGTAAACGAGAAAGGGGCTTATCCGCTTGAGGTAACAGCTAGAATGGGGACACCGATTGTACATCTTCATAGTGAATTACACTTATCACCATGGGGTGAATTCTTATATGCAATTGCTGATGGAAAAAAGTATGATTTAAAATATAAAAAAGGTTTTGGTATCGTGAATTTAATTGCCACACCGCCGTTTCCTTATGGTAAAAAACACAGCAAAGAAACTTTATACGGAATAAATATATATTTAGACCGCTTAAACGATAAGGAAATGGAGAGTTTACATTTTGAGGGAGTATCTATGCGGGTAGGTGGAAAGGATCAGGGTCAACATTTTATTTCAACCGATGAGGGTTATATTGCTTATACTACCGCCGTGGCTGATACTGTAGAAAAAGCTCGTCAAAAAAGCATAAGTATCATTACTAAAATCGTTATACCAAAAGCTTTTTACCGTAATGATATTGGCAAGGATTTTGAACAACAAATTCCAACCCTAAAAAAGTGGGGGTATATTAAATAGTATAAAAAACCCGCTTCTCACAAGAACATGTCTTGTTTGAAGCGGGTTTATAGCATCGCTCTTACATTTCTGAGCTTCGCTTTTATACTTTGGAGTTTGCGACTATTGGGACGGCCAACATGCCAAGCAGAACAGAATTGGCACCGGTATGGAAAATATCCAAACCCCAAACTTTTGGCGTGATTAAACGCAGAGTTTTCACTCAGATGTTTAATCTTTGACTCACAAGAACGTCGGCGTAGATGTCTTTTGCTAGACATATACTACCTCCTTTCAAAATCATTGTTTAAGAACTAATCCTACGAACATCAAAATTCTTAGGTGTTGCTATTATACACCTAAACATATCCGTTGTCAAATGTCGTATGGGCAAAATTAATAAATATCAACCCCAATAGCTTTTCTTATTTCTGTTATTTTCTTTTCCGCCCGTAAAGACGCTCTTTTACCTCCTTCTTTTAGTATATCAAAAACTGTATCTAAATCACTAGCTAATATCATTCTACGCTCCCGAAGGGGCTTAATAAAGGTCTCCAAAGTCTTTATAAGGCTCTCTTTGGCCTCTTTGTAACCCATACCACCTTTTCTATACTTTTCCGCAAAAACTGTCTTTTCCGCCTCATTTAGGAAAAGCTTGTGAATGGCAAATATGTAATTAGTGTCCGGGTCTTTTGACTCAGCCACCCCTTTAGAATCTGTGGGAATGCTCATCACCGCTTTTTTAATCTCTTCATAAGTAGCAAAAAGGGGAATCACATTGCCATAACTCTTACTCATCTTTCGGCCGTCAGTGCCTGGCACTGTTTCCACAGTCTTTAGAATTAAAGGTTCTGGCAGTTTAAAATTTCCATCTTTACTTTTTATATCAGCACAAAAAGTATTATTGAATTTCTGTGCCGTATCGCGGGCATACTCCACATGTTGCTTTTGATCTTGTCCTACTGGTACCACATCCGCATCCTGAATCAAAATATCCGCCGCCATTAAAAGTGGATAATCAAACAGACCGACATTGATTTCTTTATTTTTTGCCTCCGCATCTTTAAAGGCATGAGCCCGCATCAAGTACGGCATAGTGGTTAGACAATTAAAAATCCAATTTAATTCATGGACTTGTGGCACATCGCTTTGTTTGAATAAAACCACTTTCTTAGGATCCAAGCCAATAGCTAAATAATCCAGAGCGACATCAATAATTCCTTGATTCAATTCCTGTTTATTTTGTACCGTAGTAATGGCGTGATAATCCGCAATAAAAATATAGCTTTCATAATTATTTTGCATTTCAACAAATTGCTTCATCGCGCCAAAATAATTACCAATATGCACCCGTCCCGTTGGTTTTACTCCAGACAACAAAATTTTCTTTTGATTTAACATTGTTTAATGATAACAAAAATTAAAACAAAAAGCACGGAGCAAGTCTTGACAAATTCTTGACTATGACTATACTCTACATTAGAAGTTATTCACTTGTGGGCGCGTAGGTCAGTGGTCAGACTCCCGGTCTCCAAAACCGGTTACGGGGGTTCGAATCCCCCCGCGCCCGCCAATTCTTTTTTTCAAAAAGAATTTGCATAGAAAAGCCCCCTTCTTCGTGAAGGGGGCTGTTTTGTACCATACTTTCTTTTGTTTAGTATATAATAATACCCATCTTATCTCTCACCGTTGCCGTCGTCTCGGCAATGATTGCCCGAGCCTTCTTTCCTCCTTCGTGGAGAATCTCTCTAACCAGATCGTTCTGATTAGCAAGAACTGCCCGTCTCTCTTGGAAAGGTCCCAAGATCTTTTCAATCCCATCAACCAACTTGTTCTTGCAAGCAACACAACCGATCTCGGCCTTCATGCAAGCGTTGGCAATTGCCCGGCTTTGCACTTCGCCGTCAGTCACAATCTCATGAACCGCATACACAGACTTGCATCTGTTATAGGGATCACCAGGATCACTTGACCGTTTGCGTTCTTCGTCAGTTATTCCTTTCTTTAGATACTTGTCCCTTATAACCGACATCGGGGAATTGATATCAATGGCGTTGTCTGACTCAGACTTGCCCATTTTGGAACCATCCAAGCCGGGCACTTTGATCATCTGTTTCATCATATTTGGTACCACAAAAGTGGGACCAAAACGATTATTGAACTTCTGGGCCAGTGATCGTGCCATCTCAACATTTGGTACTTGGTCTTCACCTACTGGCACCATAGTTGATTGCGGTCCCAGAATATCCGCCGCCATCAGAACAGGATAGGTCACCAAACCCAGACTTACGTCATCGGGGTTCTTTCTGACCAGTTCCTTGAACGTGGGAACTCTTTCAAGTTCCCCAAGAGGTTGAATCATGCTCAAATACAAGCACAATTCTGTCAACTCCGGTATGCTTGATTGAGCGTAGATTATCGAATCTTCAGGATTCAATCCTGCAGCCAGATAATCTTTGACAATCTCGATGAGATTGGAACGCAACTCCTCAGGGTTCTTCAGTGTGGTAAGTGTATGCAGATCAGCGATGAAATACATACATTTATTGTCACCATTTTGGAACTTGACGAAGTTTTGCACCGCTCCCAGAAAATTGCCAAAATGCAATCTTCCAGTTGCCCTAATACCAGATAACACGACTTCAGACATAACCACCTACCTTTCTGTTGTTACTAATACACCTAAACAATGTAAAAGGCCTTATCTGCTCTTTATACTAGATTAAACTTTAATTAAAGTCAAGTATTGCTTTTTATTTTAAGATATATATACTTAACATCATACGTCATAAATTAGTATAATTTTTGGTGTACATAATAGCAATATCTATGATCTTGGTCCTTTGTTAACATTGTTTTGTTAATAAAGGGTTGGGCCTGGGTCGCTTTATTTAAAGCAAGATGGTTTCTGCAAAAAGTGGAGACCCGGAAGTTCTCCGTCATCACAGAACGTCCGATGTCAAACGAAAGTTTAGAGTCGGCAAACAAGCTGAGTATTTTATATTCAGGAATTAAGGTGGCACCACGGTTTATCCGTCCTTATGCTTTATTAAGGCGGTTTTTATTTTATAAAAAAATGAAAAAGAAAAATTATTGTTATGTAGAACCCAAAATATCATCCAATATTTTTGAGATTCTAGAAACCAACGGTCATGAGAAGCTTATCTTTGGTTCAAATAAAGAAACTGGTTTAAAAATTGTTTTAGCTATTCATGATACGACACTCGGTCCAAGTACAGGTGGTACCAGAATGGTTTTGGTGTCTGAAGATAAGGCAATAGAAGAAGCGCTGAGACTCTCTTATGCTATGTCATTTAAAACCGCCATTATTGATGAGCCCTTTGGCGGTTCAAAGGCAGTAGTTATTGGAGATCCCACAAAGATTAAGACTAAAGAATTTTTACATTCTTTAGGTGACTTTATTGAGTCTTTAGATGGAGCTTTTTTAACAGGAGTAGATATGGGGTTGTCGCTTGAAGATGCGAAGGTAATTGGTGAACGAACTAAATATATTTATAATTCTAAAGGTTGCTCCGGCGTAACTACTGGTCATGGTGTATTTAAAGGATTAAAAGAAACAGTTAAATACAAACTTGGCAAAGAAAATTTAGCCGGAGTGAAAGTTGCAGTTCAGGGAGTTGGAAATGTTGGCGGGGCATTGGTAGATTTACTTTTAAAAGATGGGGCTTTTGTCTTTATCTCTGATATTGATTCTGCGAGAACTAAAAAATATTCTAAAAATAAAAATGTAAAGGTTGTGGATAATGATAAGATTTATGATGTGGAATGTGATGTTTTTTCACCTTGTGCTGTTGGCGAAATCATAAATGATGATACAATTATGAGATTAAAGGCCAAAATTATTGCTGGTGGAGCGAATAATCAACTAAAGGATGAAATTAACAATGCTACCATGCTTCATAAATTAGGTATATTACATGCCCCAGATTTTGTTATAAATGCCGCTGGAGTTTGCCATGGAATGTGTGAAGTTAAGAAAGTTGATATTTCACACGCAATGGATAAAACAAATTTAATCCCGGGGATTCTAAGAAAAATTTATGAAAAATCAGAAAAGAGTGATACACCACCGCTCTTTATCGCTTATGAAATGGCACATGAAAAAATTAAATCACAGAAAAAATAATATTTCGGATAAAGTTGAGGCCATAAATTATTCCGCCGTTAGGAAAGCCTTTTCTGCTGGAAGAAAAGAAGGCGTGATTAATTTGACGATTGGTCAGCCAGACTTTGATGTTCCAGTTGTGATTAAAGAAAGTGCAAAAAAATATATAAATGAGGGATTTAATCGCTATACAGACACACGTGGAATCTTAAAACTAAGACAAGCTGTTTCTGGATACCTAAAAGAGAAAGGAATAAATAGAAAAGAAGACGAGATTATTATTACTCCAGGGACAACGGCCGGTATCTATATGTCATTAATGACTCTAATAAACCCTGGTGATGAGATTATTATTTTTGAACCTTACTTTGTCGCCTATAAGGAAATAATCAATCTACTGGGAGGAAAAACTATTATCGCAAAAACAGATGATAATTTTCAACCATTAATTAGCGACTTAAGTAAAAAAATAACAAACAAAACCAAAGCTATAATTATTAATAGCCCAAACAATCCGACTGGGGCGGTGTATTCAAAAGAAATAATCAAAGAAGTGGTCAATATAGCAAAAAGGGCAAATATTTATGTTATTTCTGACGAGGTTTATACTGAATTTAGTTACGGGATTAAAGTTTCTAGCCCAGCTGAATATTATAAAAAAACGATTGTTTTAGACGGGCTATCAAAATCAAAAGGGATGACTGGTTGGAGAATAGGATTTATCGCTGGCCCAAAGGATATTGTTAATGCTATTGAAAAAATACAGCAGTTTTCTTTTGTTTGTGCGCCTGCACCTTTTCAATATGCATCAGCCGATTATTTGAAGGAAAAAATAGATTCCATGGTAATTAATAGATATCAGGAAATAAGAGACGAATTATATAATGGATTAAAAAATGATTATCAAATAGTAGAGCCAAAAGGGGCTTTTTATATGTTTATAAAGACTCCTCTTTCGGGCGAACAATTTGCTAAAAAATTGCTCAAAAATAATGTTGCTGTTGTACCAGGATCAGCTTTTGGAGATAACTGTAGAGACTATATACGAATTTCTTTTGCTATAAAAAGAGAATTGGCGCCTGAGATAATCAGGGTCTTTAAAAATATAAGAAAAGGCGCCTGATTTTACTCAGGCGCCAGTTTTGGTTTTCGAACATTATACAATAATCTCCCTAATGGCACACAATGTCTCATACTGATCGTCAGGTAAGACATTCCCAATCACGTTGTTAAGCACCGTGACCACACCAGAGAGTTGGGTTCCTATTGGATCGACAACAGCAACCATCCCTTTGGCAAAGGTTTCCGTACTTATAGCAAAACGATCGGGGGTAAACACCGATTTCAACAACTTGTTGAAACCTTGCTGTGTATACCAGTGTGACAAAAAGAACCCTAGATTATCGAGATGTCGTCCGATAATCTGAAGCGCTGTGATATCTCCTCTCACACCGCCCATCGAAGAATTTCGAGAAAGATCGACTAAGTTCTTGATCCAAAGACGTTTTTCGATATCGTCATCGACACCGACTCTCGCTCTGAATCCACAAGAAATCATTCGATTCTCCGAAGTGAGTTTGACCCACTCCATCAAGAAATCGCAACCCAAGATTGCGCTATTCTTGAGATATTCATCGAATCCACATTTCGGATACCCATCATTCGGATGAGCATTAAAGAAACTGTGGCAGTCGTACACCCCAACAATCAGTCTCCTCGGCTTTTTGGGAATACTTCCGCAAGTATTCCGTATTTCGCCAGGAAGATATTTGATCGTCAGACCCTTATCAGTAAAGGGCTTCAAAACAGATTCCTTTGCTTTGCGAACCTGTTCGCTTGAGAGATCATTATAGAAAACAACTGGCAGTTGTTCTCCGCTAAAACCTCTTGCGACGAGATCTTCCAATATCATTTTCGGATCTCGACACCCCACGGCTCCACCGAGAGTTACGAGATCTTGATACTGGATTTCACGACAGTGCTTAATAACGACATCCATTTCTTTCTGGTTGTCTACCGTCATGTCGGCACCCTCGTAAACTTCTGACATTGCATCCCAGAAGGCTGACTGACCTTCGACGTTCAGTACAGGCTTACACCACCAACAATCATCCGCATGTGCTTTCATTCTTCACTTCCTTTTCTGTTATTGTTTACTCTTTCACTACATCCGCAACCTGAGCCGAGGTAATCTTGATTAGATCCTCAACAGAGATAGAAATGGTCCTACCGAGATCACCAGATCCGCAATAAACCATCTCCTGTGATAGAAAACTCTTGTCAACTATCACCTTTGAAACGCAATCAAAAAACGGAGAGATAGCGCCAACTGAAATTCCCAGACTTTCAACCTCCTTTCTGTCTGAAAATTTAACCTTGTTTCGTGGTTTAGAAATAGATTTGGCCACCTTAGCTAAATCTACCTTTAGAGAACCCGGTACTACTACCGCGATTACTCCGCAACTCTCTGCAAACAACAACATGGTTTTACCCATTTGTTCCGGCTTAATATCCAATGTATCGAACACATCCTCCATAGTAAACAGGGGTTTGTGTTCTATAATTCTGAAATTAGCCTTATTTGACAGGAGTTTTTTGATGATTGACTCATAAAGTGTGTTGAGATGTGTCGTTTTTGCCTCCTTTTTCATAGATTATTATATTATGTCGAGGTACTTAATTGATCTGATTGAATGGTATTACATCTTTACAAAATAAGCAAGCCGTGTTTCCACATCGTAAATAATGGTTTATTGTCTAAGATTATTTTTATTGACTAATATCTTCCTTTGGACTAGACTAAAAATAGAGGGTCTTTAAACAAAGTCATACAAGGAGAACAGTATCATGACAACAGTTAGTTCAAAAATATCATTGCAGGATCTTCTCGCGGAATTCAACTTCATCAAAAATTCATTTTTTGATGGGGTTGCCGGTGTGTTCTGTGTTGATTCTGGGAAACCGGGACCGACATTGGGTATTACCCTAAACACGCATGGAAATGAACCAAGCGGTCTGGCGGTTCTGGCGTATTTTCGGCATCAGTTTTCTCTTAAGGAGAAGATGCTCGGTGGCAAAGTATTTTTTGTTCTGAATAATCTGGAGGCGACAAAACAGTATTTTGTTGCTATGCAGATTAAGAACAAAAAAGCAAGAGAGGAAGCAAAGGGAAAATGTCGCTTTACAAAAGCTGGTTGCAACTTTAACCGCCTACCCAAAGATACATTGACGCGAAGAGGTGACAAACGTTATGAGGTACAACGAGCGCAAAAACTTAGCCCGATCTGGGCAAAATTTAGTGTTGGTTTTGACATTCATAGCATGGTACAAAAGAGTCCAGCAATGATCATTGCTTGTGGCGGATTCCGTGAAAATCTGATCGCTGGCTTTCCAGTCGGGATTATTATCAGGAATATTGATGTAATCCAAAAGAACAAGCCGGCGGTTTATTTCTACGGCAAATCCAAATCAACTCCAATGGTCGCAATTGAGGCTGGTTATCATGAAGATGAAACCTCCTTTAAGTGTGCAACAAAATGTGTGTTGTCCTTAATGAGGACCATTGGAATGTTGCCAAAGGCTGGACAAACGGCAAAGGCAAGGATTTATAAGGAATACCAGATAGATGATTCTGTGATGTTTCCGAACAAATCCTACAAGCTGGTAAAAGTGCTTAAGCCGTTTGAAAGGATAAAGGAGGGCCAACTCTTAGCGTGTGGGAACAGAGGAGACGTATTTTCTCCGTTCTCTGGGCACGCGTTGATGGGGCCTAAAGACATTACACCAGACTCAATTGAAGAGGAGGTGTTGTTCCTCTCTCGACCCATAAGAATTGTGAAAATCTAGGAAAGGTATAGCACCAACACCCCCAAAAGTGTTGGTGCTATTTTAAAAAAGAAAAACCGCCCCTTACCTAAGTATTGGGCGGTTTTCAACGCTTCATTTGTTTGTGTTTTTCCACCAGATAGCAAAAGCAAGTCCACCATTACCACAGATTCCACTAACTACAGGGTGAACCAGGGAATACCATGCGCCCGCATGCCAATCCGTAATAATCGCTAGTATCATGCAGACATAACACAAGGTTGCAAGGACCCATGGTAAAGTTTTTTCCTTTGCTATTCCAGCCAGCACTCCACTTATCGCAGGATAAAAGGCGAGAAGCATGATGGCTTGCAACAACAGGTTAGCTAACACGGCATTACCTGTACTTTTCCAAATTACTCCAATAATTAGAGCGGCAATCGCACAAACTACGTCTACAGTCCTTAGTTTTGTTAATCTTCCTCGCACAAGGGCGTAGAGGAACATCACAGTCAGACTGAAAGTAGAGACGAGAGCAACACTAAGTAGAAGGTAATCCTTATTTACTACTGTGAAATACGAAAAACAATTCATCGTAGCCACAATAGCCCGGATAAGGAACGTGGTTGGATTAGGAGTAACCCCAGCTACAGCCACATTCCAAAAGTACAAAACCACCGTTGAAAACAAAAACAAATTCGCAAGAACTAAAAAAATTGTTTTCACAATTTCCTCCTTTCATTTTGATGAACCACAAATTTCTTAATTCAGATTACACCTATATTTGTCACTTGTCAATATGTTGTTTCTCTATTCTAGCTAAAGTTAAAACCCTATTAACAAACTCCGTTTTACCACCAATATAGGAATCTTTACCGGACGGGTCATTTTGTAATAGACTTTCTTTTAATCTTTGATATTCATCTCTGAAATCAGAGTGTTTTCTTAGGTAATCTCTAAATAAAATCTGTCTTTCCCAAAAACAACCTTTATCCTTATAGGCGATAGAAAGATGAAATTCGGTAGGATTACCTTTTCTAAATAAATGCCTTTCTCCGCTAGAATTTAGTTGGTCAAAGGAATATTCAAATTCCTCAAGTAGTTTAATAAAAGAATCTCCATCCTCTCTTTTCTCTATTAAAACAGCCATATCAATAATTGGTTTTGAAGCTAATCCAGGAATTGAAGTACTGCCTATATGTTGAATAGCAATAGCCTTACCATTGAATATTTCCTTCAATTTAACCTCCTCAGCCTCAAATTTGCTCTTCCAGGAGGGCTGATAAGGCATAAGTATAGTGTGTGAATCTTTCATTTTAATATAAATTTATTTGACTGCTGACTCCTTTAACTTAATCGTCTTATCCCCACAATTAATTTCAACCTTTACCCCCAAAGGTAAAATAATTTGTGGATCAGTGTGACCGAAATCCATATTAGTTACAATCGGTATCTCTGGGTGGTTAAATTCTTTGCTAACTATATTCAAAACATATTTTTCTAATTTTTTGGTTTCTTCTTCTGTATAATCTCTGGCTCTTCCAATCATAATTCCCTTTATTTGGTCAAAAATTCCTTGAATGCCCCAGTTTCTCATTTCAAATTTAACAAACTCTGGAGATGGTTTATCTTCCGAGGTTTCTAAAAATAAAATTTTATTCTTAAAGAAAGATGGTTTAGGCCAATATTTGGTTCCCCGGAGCATTGTTATAAGCTCAATACAGCCACCAAACAATTCACCAGTTACCGTAGATGTACCCTGAATCCAGTGCCAGCCTTTATTTTCTTTTTTCTCAGTCACCTTGCCTATATTTTCCTTTTTTGACCAGTCCGGATATTTCATCGCCCATTCCTTATATGGTTTATATTCGTATTCCTTATTATCTTTTAATAAAATATTATTTACATGTTCTATACAATCAGAAAAGTTCTCCATTTGGGAAAATCCAGCCATAATAGCGGGCCCGTTAAAAGAAATTAGTCCCAGTTGATTTAAATAAATATTAAAAATGGTTGTATCGGAATACCCCATAAATATTTTAGGATTCTTTTTAATGATTACTTTATTTAAATACTTTAAAACTCTAATACCGTCATCGCCGCCGATGGAGGCAAAGATCGCTTTTACGTCTTTATCAGCAAAAGCATCATTAATATCTTTTGCTCGCAATTTGGGATTATTAGACAGTTTTTCTCCGTCCATCCTAACAGTCGGATATTCTTTTACCTTTAGTCCTAATCTTTCTTTTAACACCCTCAGACCATTTTCATAAATATGCGGAAAGACACTTGGTCCACCCCAAGAAGGACTTATAATAGCGACAGTGTCTCCTCTCTTTAGCTTTTTTGAGTATATCTTTTTCATCCCGACATTATATCTTAATTTTCAATTTTTTACCCTAGAATCCAAAAATTTCTTTTATTTTCTCTAATGTTTCCTGTAGCTGGTTATCAAACAAGAGATATTCTTTTAGGTTATCATATGTGACCCATTTATATGATCTTACTTCTCCTTTTTTGAGTTGTATTTCATTATCAGCACCAACAAAACGAAATCCAAAAAAGTATCTTTCGGATCCTTCATAGTCCTTATCGTCACGAATCATTTTAATTACCTTGAATTTAAATCTTATTGGAATGTTGCTTTGACCTACAAACTGAAGAGACTTCTTTTTAATATTCAACTCTTCATATATCTCTCGATATACTGCGTTTTCCAAAGACTCACCCTCTTCAACTCCACCACCAGGAATGGCAAAATACTTGTCCTCAAAAGATTCTAAATTAACCAAAAGAAACTCGTTCTTTTTATTGATGATAATTGCTGAAACTCCTTTTCTGTACATAATATTTTAATAACTTAATTATCTCATTTGCAACCTGTTCCTGTGTTTTATTATCAGTCTCAATAATTGGATAATTTTCATTTTTAAATATATCACGTAATGTTGGCGCAAACGAAATAATATCTGCAACAAATTTATCCAATGGTACACCTGACGCTCTATTGATTTCTAGGATACTTTCTTTTGTCGGGTATCTACCGAGTAAACGTTGATGAATTGTATCACTAGAGGCGTTTAATAAAATTAATGTTGCCGGTATTTTTTCTGTATGATCATATAGTTTATTGAAATCTTCAGGATTCTGAAAACCACAAACAATAGTTGATTTGCCGTTGGTGGCGTTTTCCGTTGCAATTTTCAGCCAATTTAGTGTCTCTTCCGTGTGCCATTTAGGTCCACCACCGTCTGGAACACCTCTTTCGTCGAAATCTCGGATATCATAATCCGTTTCAGACAATTTCTTTTTAAGTTCTTTCAGTGATGCCGTCTTTCCAACACCACATACCCCGGAAATAAAGTATATTTTTGGTTCTCTTTTCATAAGGTTTAAGGATAGCATAAACCTTACCAACAAAAAACTCCCCAACATGATAATGGGAAGTTCTTTGTGGGAGTAGCAAATTACTTGGAGAGAAGATCGGATTTCGTCGCCGGTCTTATTTCTCGTTCATTTCCCAACCCTCAGTTTGCAACTGTTATGCTCGGCTGAACTCTTGGTGTGTCCGTAAACCAGTTATCGCTTTTTACCGCTCCCTCTGTCCTTGCGGACAAATCCACCGCACAATGGCGGATGACGAGTCTTAATTCACGATCCCTGTTTCCAATATAATTGAAAAACCCCAACTCTCACTACTCCGAGGGTAGTATAGCAGATTTTTTAAAAGGCTACCAAAATTTACAAACGCAATATTTAATCCCGTCTCTATTTCCCAGATTTAATTCGATTATCTTGTTTGCACAACATTTGGCAATTTTCATATACAGTTTTACCTTTCTTGCTCCACGGTATTATGTGGTCAGCTTCCATCTCATCATATTCAAAGTGTGCGTTACCACAGGTGGCATTTTTTGCTACACAAATTCCTTTCTGTTCTGAGTATTTTTTAATTTTAGTCTTCTCGTCAAACCCACGCAGGCTTAATAAATTTTCATTACCAGTTAGTAGATACTCGTAGATACTCTTTTTGTTTTCAACTTCATCGTCATCAATTAGCTCTACAATTCGTTTCTCTAGATTTTGTACGTTCAATTTGTCATCTTTGTGCTTATTATAAAACAAGCCCCACTCTAATCCCTTCATCAATTTCGCCCGTACACTGTCTTGATTTGGAAATACACGTTTAACCCAATCAAATACTGTTTGCCAATATTGCCATAATTCCTGAGCGTCGTTATCATCTTTATGATGGTTCATATAATCCTCAATATTACCATCTGAAATCCATTTGAGTGCAGTCTCTAAAATTTCTTGACGTATTGGCGATCCATTTACTAATTTATCACGATCGTCTTGGACGGCCGGTGCAGACGACTTTGAAAACCATCTTTTTGCGTCAGTGAGCCATGGACCAGTATGCATTGCATTCAAAAGTTCCTGATTAGTAAGTGGTTTTCCAGCTATATTTATAGTTCTGAACCATGCTAACTTTTCACTTGGAGTTCCATCGCAAATGTAAATAGATAATGGGTAATTTAAGATTTGTTCCTGTTGGTCACTGGTTAAACTAGTGAATGCAAGTTCATTTTTATCATCAAAACGGACCGGAATGATCTCGGTGACATACTGACAGATAGAAACAGTGCGTTGCTGTCCATCCATGAGCTCATAGTTTCCATCTGGATCGATAGACCAATACATAGTATTAAGGGGGAATCCTTGTCGCAAAGTTTTGATTACAGCATCTCTTTCTTTTTCACCATAGATAAACTCACGCTGAAATGCTGGACGTATATTTAATTTTCCACCATAACCGACAACACCGCTCTCACCATCGTCTTTATAACCATTTACCACCTCGCGTACCTTTATATTTTTTAATTTTATATCCATAATTTTATTTTTTCTTTTTAATAATAATTCTCATGTATGGTACGACCGCTTTTCCACTTTTATCGTAATATCCTAATAACGGATTACCTTCCTTGTATAAACCAGTACCCCCACCTTTGTAGTAATCCTCTACAAATTGTTTCGACATACATTTCATTCCTTTACATAAATCTTGCCTGCCTTGTCCAATTATTTTAAATTGTTCAGTATTATATCCGCTGTTCAAAAAAGTGATTGGAACGCCCATTAAACCATTATAATCTGCTGGAATATTTTTTGTCCTACTTACTTCAATCGCATCACAGTTATCATATTTTGGATATTCTTCTGGTGTATATTTTTTGTATAAAGTCATTGGTTCATGGTTAAGCGGAGTATCAAGGGTTGTGAACCACACGGCTCCACCAATAAAAATTTTACCTTCTTTGACCCTTGTTGCAAAATCAGTGTTAACGCTATTTGGAATAGCAAAAAACATACCGAGCCCCCTATTTCTATGACTAGCTCCGAGCCAAACCTTATTTTCTTTAATTAATTTAAAAGTTTCTTTATATGTAATTGCATTTACATTTCCAATAATAAGAAAATCTTTATTGTGCTCTATGAGCAATGCTACAAATTCCCTAAAAAGGGAAAATGGTGGATTTGTAACTACAATATCTGCTTGTTTTAAAAGCTCTACACACTCTTTGCTCCTAAAATCTCCGGCACTATATTTTTCATCACCAGACAGGCGACGAGAAACATTTTTATTATGTTTTAAAAGATACTCAACATCATCTAAAGATACAGCCCCATCATTGTTAAGGTCTGGTACTTCATTTATTTCTACAATATAAGGTTCTTTACCATCAGGTTTAAGTCCTTCAATTTCAAAAAGTGGTAATTGTCCACCCACTATCGGACTTTTCACGTAACTTGTCGCAATAAGCTTCTTAATTTTTAAAGCATTAAAGTTAGCTGCAAAATATTTAAAAAAATTACTCTCAAATGGATCATCGCAATTACAAAAAATAATCTTGCCTTTAAGTTGATTACGATAATGTTTTAATTCATTCGCAATATCATTTAATTGAGTATAAAATTCATCCTGCTTGGCATTGTTTGCACTATGCAGATTTTTATTGGAAGATTTCTTTTTTAATATTTTAGGCATAAGTGTGCTCCTTATACCTGATGAGGTTCTCCTTATAACAAAATGAGCACCCCAGACAGGTGCACACAAGTTAACAGCCGAAGCCATCAATCCTGGATCCTGCTAGGATGCCCATTCTGGGCAGGATTAATGGCAAAAAGCCGTTAGACTTCTCTTCGAAACAATTAACTTGTGTGCCTTACTATCATAGCAGAAAAATGATTTTAAATGAAGCTTTTTGAGGGTAATTGACCAAATTAGTTACCAACAACCCCGCCTAGACTCCCTTGAGGGTTTGCGTCATCAATGTAGGTATGGAAAACACAACACAAAAAGCGGTCGGGGCTATCGCTAGAGAAATACAAGCCCCAGTAAGGGTAAAATACTGCCTATACGCGAGAAAAAGCACGGAAAGCGAGGAGGCTCAAATCCTCTCTATCGACTCGCAAATTAAAGAGATGACATCAATGGCTGAGCGTGATCACCTTGAGGTCGTGGAGATTAAGAAAGAATCGCACTCTGCCAAAGAAGCCGGTCAAAGACCAGTCTTCAATGAGATTGTGGAAGAAATCAAGGAAGGAAAATTCAACGGTATCCTGACATGGGCGGCGGATCGTATCAGCCGTAATGCCGGAGACTTGGGCCGGATCGTAGACTTGATGGACTCAGGGAAGCTTCATGATATCCGAACTTTCAGTCAGAGATTTTCCAATAATCCAAATGAAAAATTCCTCCTGATGATTTTAGGATCGCAAGCTAAACTAGAAAACGATAATAAGGTTCTCAACGTAAAGAGAGGACTGCGAGCAAGATGCGAGATGGGACTCTGGCCTTGTACCGCTCCAACTGGGTATCTTAATAGTAAAAACACGGAGAAAAGATGCCACGTGGAAATTGATCCGCACCGAGCACCGATTATAAAGAAAATGTTTGAAAAAGTAGCTTATGAAAAATGTAGTGGGCGAAGATTGCACACTTGGTTAAAAGATGAGATGAAATTTAAAACAAAAAGCGGTAAGCCATTAACTCTGAGCAACATTTATATTACTCTCCGAAATACTTTCTACTATGGCACCTTTGAATACCCAAAAGGTGGTGGTCAGTGGTATACCGGCAAACATACACCGATTATTACCAAGGAACTTTTTGATAATGTGCAAGAACAGATGATGAACTATGCTCTTCGGGGTGAACATAAAGAATTCGCCTTTACAAAACTTATGACATGCGGATTATGCGGATCAGGGATCACGGCGGATGAGAAATTCAAGAAACAGAATAATGGAAATATTCATCGCTATGTGTACTACGGCTGTACTAGGTTCAAAGATAAAAATTGTAAATCGGGCTGGATTAGTGAAACTGAATTGATAGAACAACTGGCTGGTCTGATGGATAAGATAGATTTGGATGAGATTGGAATGAAAGAAAAGATAAAAGCGGAAATTGATAGGCATAAAAAATTCCAATCTGGGCTACTAGGGATAAAAGAGAAGGTCACAAAAGTGGATGAGATTGATATCCGAAATTATGCTAAATATATTTTAAGAGAAGGGGTGATGGAAGAGAAAAGAGAATTGCTAAAATGTATGCAGAGTAAGATTGTGATGAATAACAAGCAGGTGAAAATATTGGAGTAAAAAACAAGATAAAAACAACCCCCGCTAGGAAACAAAAGTTTCCGATGTCCTAGCGGGGTTATTTTTAAATTGTCAGAATATGGCTCTGTTGGGCCACCTCGGTCGGTCTCACTGCAATGTGCCCTCGGGAGGAATCGGACCTCCATCAAATCCTTAGAAGAGATTTGCTTTATCCATTAAGCTACGAGGGCATATTTTTACTCCTACCCCAACTTTTTTGTTCAATATATGTCTTTCTTCTATGACAATTTGCACATCTTATCTCACACTTTCTTATTTCAGATAATAATGAATTCCAAGAATAATGACCGGATAACATTCGCCCAATAGTTTTAAATTTTTTACTGTGTTCAATATGATCAAAATCTAAAACAATGGGATCTTTCTCCCCGCAATCAAAACATGATTTCGTAGATAGAAATGCAAAAAGTTTTTCCCGCACTCTCACACGATGTCTTTTTTGTGCGGCGTAAAGATTTATTCTATCTTTGTAGGGCATATAGGGATTATATCATAGAGTTCTAACCCTATCTACTAATTTAAAAGAACAAAATGAAATATAACAATTTTACAGAGCTGGGTCAACTAATTTAGTTTGGCTATTTTTTAATTTTAAATAGTCGGACTGTTTAGTCTCTAAAATCAAAAGAGCCTTTTCTAATCTTTTTTGATCTATTGTCTTAATAATTAAATTAGAAGATTCTATATCTGGTTCTAAATAACCAGCAGCAATTTTATCACTTAAATATATTTTCCAAGCAAAAAGAGATAGAGAAATTAAAACTAAAGCAAAAATTAAAACTATAATTTTCCAGTCATGAGCAAAAGGAAATGGCCAAACCTTGACTGGTTTAAAATCAATCAATTTATTCTTATTCTTAAAAAGATTTTTTAAATTTATTTTTTTCATTTTAATTTAACTACTAAGAAGTCCAGATCAGCAGACCAAATTTTGCTTTCCGAATTAAGATTGAGTGAAACGTTATTCAAGTGAGATACTTTTGGCAAATTTTCTATCGCTCGTAAAAAGGCAAAAACATTAGACCAGGAACCCGATACGTTAAATTTAAATCTAATAGCCGAAACAACCTCAGAGGATTTTAATTCCCCAATTGGTTCATAATCTAATGATTTCTTTTGAGTCAAATCTAAATTTGTAGCCAAATCTTCCAGATATTCAGTAAATTTTACTGTCTCAGCATTACCTGCTCCAACAAAATACCCTCCAAGATTTTCTCTCTCTATTTTAGAACTAGCAATAGAATCCTTTAAATTCAACTCTCTTTCTCTCTCGCGAGAAGAAATATCTAACTGTTTAACCTTGTCATTTATACTAATAATCTTATCTAAAAGTAAATTAGTAAAGACAATACTCAAAATAAGAACACAGAAAAAAGATATCAGTGACAGAATAAATATTTTTTTGGAATGATTTAGCCTCATATTGCAATTTTAATATTTAAGGTAAAAGAAATATCTTTATCTTTTGCAAAATCAGATACTGGTGATTCTACGCTTACAAAATCATCTTGCGATTTTAAATTATCAATAAAATTAACTAGACCATCACGATTTCTAGAAATACCACCAACAACAAGCTGTCCCTGATTTTTTGTCAAAAGACCGAAAGATAATTTAGTAATTTTAATATTAGAATTTTTACTGATAATAATTCTCTCAAAATAATTTGATGGAATAAAATTTTCTTCACTATAAGATTCAACCACCTTTATTTCATCTAAAGTCTGATTTACAACCTTTGTCACACTTTCACCAATATTTTCTTTATTTTCAATACTAATTACTGAACTAAATTGTTCAGCTACCGTGATATCTTTTTTACTGACCGAAATATAATATGGAATGACATAAGCTAAAAAAAATGTACCAAGTAAAGAAATAATAAATAAAGAAACCGAATGAAGCCGAATTAAATATTCCCAGCGAATCTTTTTCTTCTGTTTTTCTGTAATTAAATTTGCCATAAGCTAAAATAAACTAAGACCATTAACAACTGCCAAATCTTCAGAATCAACTTTGCTTATTTCTGGTATATAAGCGTCTAAATCAAAATTGTTAATCCAAATATTGGCGATGTCAACATTTATATTTAAATTTAAAGATAAATATTTATCAAAGCCCACAATCATCGCATCTCGTCCGCATAAAATAATTCGATCTACTCGCCCAATAACATCTTCCCTTTCATTACAATAAGAGATAAATTTGTACATTTCATCTTTAATGGCCGAAATTGTGTTAATCAAATAAGAAAAAATTTCCATATTATCAGAATTTTCACTATATAATTTTTCTTTTTTTATTTTTATAGCTTCCTCAAGAGAAACTTTAAAATACTTGGCTAATAGATCGTCAAAAGTAGAGCTACCAAAATTAAGAGATGATGTCTGACAAACAACACCATAAATAACTAGAGATAGGACGATGCTAGATTCCCGAATATGAACAACCACAATCACTTGTTCATTATTTTCTTTGATTACCGATTTAGCTACATTATTTGATTCTGGACTAAAAAAAATTGGTGATAGATTAGCCATTTCAAAAAGTGTTTGTAATTCTTCCACTACCTGAAGAGGGGCGACCGATACCACTAGATCCATCCCTCCATCAGATTTGGGGCCTGGAATTATATCATAATCAAACACTGCCTCCTTAGCTGATAGCGGTACATTCTCTTCTATTTTAAAATCTAAAATATCGTGGATCTCTTTATCCTTTAAATTTGGTAAATGGGTTTTAAAAATATAAGTCTTCTCTTCAGGTAAGGAAAATTTAACAAAATTAACCCCAGTCTTTTTACGAATATCAGTAAGGGCTTTTACTACCACATCTTTTTTTATAATCTCCCCCTTAGATACTGCCCCTTCAGGTAAGGGTATAAAACCGTGAGCTCTAGGTAAAATACCTTTTTCAGTATTTTGAGTTAATAAAAAAGATATACCAGTTGGCAAAATTTCCAAGGCTACAGCTGGCATCTCCAAAAACTTTGGTGGAGCGAATAATTTTGAATATGTTGCTTTATAAGACATGGGTTTCTAACTCTAATTATAACATGTTTTATCTCAAACACATACCAATTAAGGCGTCAGATTGAACTTCGAGCAGAGAAAATGACTCGCCCTCACCTACCGCCAAAATCATTCCATTACTTTCTAGGCCCATAAGTGTTCGTGGTTCTAAATTAGTCACAAAAGCACATTTTTTATTAATTAAATCTGTTATATTAGGAAAATATTTGGCAATACCAGAAATTATTTGCCTTATGTCCCTAGGCTTCCCTAAAGCATCCTGCTCGGGCGAACCATCAAATGGTTTTAGCCCAAAATCTACAGATAATTTTAAAAGCTTTTCAGAATTTTCAATTTTCTCCACGTTTAAAATCTTTCCAACTTTAATCTCCACCTTTTTAAAATCATCGTATTTTATCTTTCCTACATTTATTATATTTTCTTCCATGTTTTTATTTTCTCAAGCCAAACCTAATTAAAATTGTTCGCGCTTCACCCTCTCTACGGGGGCTCCGACGCGACGAACAATTTTAATTAGGTTTGGCTTTTTTTACTTAAATAACTTTGTAAAATTATCGCCGCCGCAGACGCATCCAACATTTTATTTTCTCCGGTAATTTGACTAGCCTGCACCGAAGTCATAAATTCTGGTTCAAACTCCACCTTAAAACCAATTGTCTCTAATTGTTTTTTAAAACCTTGGATCTTCCACATTATATCATTAATTTGTCCTTGATAATTACGCGACTCCCCCATAACTACCACCTCTACTCCATTTTTCATACATAAATCTACAATATTTTTCATCAAATCCTGATCGTTCACCAAAACCACCTGAGGGAAAGCAAATTTTCCGTCCTCATCAGATAAAGCTATCCCCACCCGCTTCTCCCCAAAATCAATACCTAAATATTTCGCCATCCATATATCTTACACTATTTTTACAAAATGTAGTATAATTAAAATATGGAAATAACAAATGAATCACTCGGCATATATTTAACAAATCACCCTTGGCTTTTTTTAATAATTATTTGGGTAGTAATTTGGAAAGCTCTTGCCCTATGGCAAAGCGCCCGTCGCGGACAAAAAATTTGGTTCGCCGCTCTACTAATTGTTAACACACTTGGTCTTCTAGAAATCATCTACCTCGCCTATTACTATTTCAAAGGCAAGAGACAAATAACTCCTGATTCCTCAATAAAATAAACTTATAAATTATTGGCGGATGGGGTGAGATTCGAACTCACGACGCCGTTTCCAGCGTGACGGTTTTCAGGACCGTTTCATTAGACCACTCTGACACCCATCCCCGCTAAAGAATAATTACATAATTTTCATTATTTTTCAATCCCGACCCAATACGCCAGACGTATGGCGTATTGGATTTTATTTATCTAATGCTTGCACCGCGAAGCTAATTTGGCCTTGGAAATTAGCGAAGTGGTGTGATATAATATCTCTATGGAAAATTTACCACTAACTTGGCAGGCGCCGGAATATCATCATTATCAAAGAAGTACCGATTGGTTTTGGGCTGTTGGAATCATTGTCATCTCAGTCGCTGTACTCGCTTTTGTTTTTCATAATGCTTTATTTGGTATTTTAATTTTGCTTTCAGCTGGTATTTTAATCTTTTTTGTTTTGCGAGAACCGCAAGATGTTAACTACGAAATAAATACTCGTGGCATCGTAGTGGGTAAAGAATTACACCCTTATTTAACCATTGAAGCTTTCTGGGTAGAGACTAGACACGGTGAGCCAAAAATAATTATAAAATCAAAAAAGGCGGTTATGCCTTATATTATAATTCCCGTCCATGAAGAAAGTGCCGATGATGTTGCTGATGTCCTACGAGAATTTCTAGAAGAAAAAGAACTTACCGAACCCGCCTCTCACAAAGTGATGGAATATTTGGGATTCTAAACTTGTCCCCCCGCCAGGAATTGAACCTGGATTTCTTCCTTCGCAGGGAAGTGTCCTATCCGTTGAACGACAAGAGGAATTTAAATACATTAACATAAAAAATCATCTCGTGCGAGATGATTTTTTATGTTCTATTTTTCTGTTTTAGCAATCATTTTTGCTAAACGGGATTTTTTGCGGGCGGCGGTATTTTTATGAATCAATTTAATTTTACAGGCTTTATCAATTACTTTAAAAACAGTGGGCAACATAGCGGTCGCTTCTTTAATTTTCTTATCAGCGACTAATTTCTTAATCTTTTTTACGGCATCGGCAATAGCATCCTTTCGGCGGGAATTAAAAAGAGCTTTGTTTTTTGAGGCTCGTAAAGCTTTTTTAGCTGATGATGTTATAGGCATGCGAAGAGATTAACACAGCCAAACAAAAAAAGCAACAAAGCCTCCCCTTTCCTCTGCCGGGGGTGGTTATGCTATACTTAACTTATGATCTCAAAGATTACCGGCCAAATCATACATAAGAACGATAAATTTATCGTAGTGGAGACGAATGGTCTTGGTTATAAGATTTTTAGCACCACAGATTTAATTAGTAAAGTTAAAGAAAATGACCAAGTTCAAATCTGGACTTATTTAGCTGTTCGCGAAAATGCTTTAGATCTTTACGGTTTTATGACCAAAAAAGATTTAGATTTTTTTGAATTACTAATTACTATTTCTGGAGTCGGACCAAAAACAGCCTTAAATATTTTAAATGTTGCGACTGTGGATTCTCTACGTAAAGCTATTTCTTCTGGCGAAACAGCTCACCTAACAAAAGTTTCTGGCCTAGGCAAAAAAATGGCGGACAAAATTGTTTTGGAATTAAAAGGCAAACTCGGTTCTTATGAAGAAATTGAAATGGGTCTGAAAGAAGAAATTGATGCTTTGGAAGCCTTGAAATCTCTCGGTTATTCACACCGCGATGCTCGTGAGGCGCTTCAAGAAATAAGTAAAGATTTAAAATCTACCAGTGATCGGGTCAAAGCGGCCTTAAAACACTTAGGAAGGTAATTCGTAAAACATAAAACAAAAAACATGGAACGTATTTTAAGAAATATAAAAAAACTACTCCCAAAAAGAATTTTCACTTTCTTCCAGCCAATCTACCATTGGAAGATGGCTTTGACAGGAGCAATTATTTATCGCTTCCCTTCTCGGAAAATAAAAGTGGTGGCCGTCACCGGCACTAAAGGCAAAACTTCCACCGTGGAATTCGTTAATGCAATTTTGGAAGAGGCGGGTTTTATCACGGCTATTCAAAGCACTTTGCGTTTTAAGATAAGAGATGACTCTCGTCCCAATATGCATAAAATGACTATGCCCGGACGATTCTTTATTCAAAAATTTTTACGCCAAGCAGTAAATGCTAAATGCGATTATGCCATTTTAGAAATTTCTTCTGAGGCCGCAAAACAATATCGTCATAAATTTATTAATCTAGATGCTTTAATTTTTACCAATTTAGCACCCGAACATATTGAATCACATGGTTCTTATGATAAATATTTGGAAGCAAAATTAAGTATTGCCCAGGCTTTAGAAAAATCTCCCAAGAAAAATAAAATTATATGCGCGAATATTGATGATAAAGAAGGTCATAAATTTTTAAATGTAAATGTAGAAAAGAAAGCCCCTTATTCCCTGAAAGACGGCGAGCCGATTGTTTGTCATGATGATGGTGTGAAATTTGTCTGTGAAGGTTTAGAAATTCAGTCACCGCTACCGGGAAAATTTAATATCTATAATATGTTAGCGGCTACCGCCTATGCTCGTGCTCTCGGTATTAGTATGGAAAGCATTAAAGCCGGCTTAGAAAAAGTAACAGAAATAAAAGGTCGGGGACAAAAAATCCCCAATACTTTAGGAATTGAAGTGGTCGTGGATTATGCTCACACACCAGATTCATTAAAAGCCTTGTACTCAGCTTTCCCTGCCAAAAAGAAAATCTGTGTACTTGGAAATTGTGGTGGTGGACGCGACAAATGGAAAAGAAAAGAGGTGGCGGAAATTGCGAATCAATATTGTGGACAAATAATTTTAACCGACGAAGATCCTTATGATGATGATCCAAAAGAAATTGCGGAAGAGATGGCAAAATACACTGACAAAAATAAAACAGAAATTGTAATGGATCGTAGAACTGCAATTGTTTCAGCTATTAAATTAGCAAAAACTGGTGATATTGTTCTGATTACCGGCAAAGGCACTGATCCGTATATTATGCGTGCCAATGGTAAAAAAGAACCATGGTCAGATGCAAAAGTGGTGGAAGAAGAACTGTCTAAATTAAAAGTATAAATATCAAAAATCAAAACTTTTTGCAATAATAGGACAGCGGTCGCTGTCTTATTATTGCAATAATATAAAACTATTTTAACTATTTTATTGGGTATTTCTCCAATATCTCCTCCTGCAACTTCATCCCATTACCCCACTTCAACATTCCTAAATATGAAGCTGTGGTTTCTTCTTTTTGACTTTCTT